>JAKACS010000360.1 GCA_021821235.1 Bacillota bacterium | reverse complement strand
TTTAAGGATTCTTCATTAAAATGGAAAGAGATTATTAGTTAACAGAATTTGAAAATTGTTTATAAGGTGATGAGGATGAAATTCAAAAAATCTCTAATTTCAATTACCGTTGTTGTCTTAATTTCTCTAGTAGGATATTGGGCATACAAATCGCTTACCGACTCAAAAGTGCTGCCGGGGATTTTTCAGGCCAATGGAACGATTGAAGGGAATGAAGTGGCGGTGGGCAGTGAAACGATCGGACAGGTGACAAACGTAAAAATTAAAGAAGGAGATTTGGTAAAAAAAGGACAATTGTTACTTTCAATTGACGATAACGTCCAAAAAGTGCAAATTGAACAAGCAAAAGCACAGCTTGATCTGGCGGAAGTACAACTGCAGCAAGCATCAAACCAAAAAGAATACAAAGCGGTGGTATTACAAAAAAATTTAGCGGAAGCGAATGTTAAAGCGGCACAATTATCACTTGATAAAACAGTAATCAAATCTCCAATGGACGGAATTGTGGTAAACCAATTGGTAAATGAAGGTGAATTGGTCACACTAGGTTCTCCGGTAGTTCGTTTACAGGACAATCAAGAGATGACTGCTGACGTATTTATCACGGGAAAAGATTTAGGGAAAGTAAAAATTGGTGATGAGGTACGCATTTATTCGCTCCTTTGAACTAATCATTGCCAAGCTGCTGCCGATGTCCATTATTAAAATGATTGGGTTAACGATTGGCGTAGCAATGTCGTTTGTCTTTTTTAATGTGCCAATAAGAGGCAGCCTGTTGTTGTTCTATCTATTGTCACTGCTTGTGTTTATTTCTTCAAGTGGGTTGGGAATCTTGATTGCTACTGTTTCCAATACCATGCAGCAAGCTTTATTGCTCAGCTTTTTTGTCTTATTCCCGTTAATGTTTTTGTCGGGAACAGTAGTGCCGGTAGAAAATATGTCGCCTTTTTTGCAATGGCTTTCTTATTTAAGTCCGCTTCGCTATTATACAGATATTAGTATGGGGATCTTTTTGAAAGGAGTTGGAGTTTCCGTTCTGTGGCCCGATATAGCAGCCTTAGTTGTATTAGGTGGATTTTTGTTTGTGTTCAGCACTTATCGACTCAATAAACAATTGTATTAGCAATAAATCTGCTAATCAGTTTATTTTTTAAATCATTATAGTTTTTTAATTGCGTCCACTCTTGTCATACTGGTTTGTGATATAAAATAGTTTAAGATCCGTTAACGTAAGAATGACAAGAAAAAAGAACCTCCATTTGTGAGGCTCTTTTTTCCGTTAATACTGGTAATAGTCATTTACTACCCATTTATAGCCGACTCCCCAGACGGTTACAAGGTAGTGGTCAATTGGGAATCCGGCGTTGCGAAGTTTTTCACGGATGTTGCGAATATGGGAGTCAATCGTGCGGTCATCTGTGAGCGAATTGCTGCCCCAAATTAACGACAATAAGTGTTCCCGCGAAAACACTTTTTGCGGATTTTTTAAAAATAACCCAATGAGTGCAAACTCTTTTGGTGTGACCATGATCATTTGCCCATTATAGCACAGCTCAACGGCATCTCCATCCAATTCCAACCCTTTAAACTGAATTTTTGTGGATGGCTGGTCATTTGTTCTGCGCAGCAAGGCTTCGATTCGGGCAATCAGTTCGTCTTCATGAAATGGCTTTGTCACATAATCGTCTGCTCCGTATTTCAACCCTTTAATAATATCCGTTGTTTCATTCCTGGCTGTCAGCATAATGATCGGGACATCGGACAATTCTCTAATTTTTTGACAGGTTGCCCAGCCGTCCATTTCCGGCATCATGACATCGAGGATGACCAAATCAATTTTATTTCCAGAAATTAATTGCAGTGCATCTTTACCTGATTTCGCTTTTAGGCAGTGGTATTTTAACGGTGTTAAATACAAACTTAACAGATCGAGCATACGTACTTCGTCATCTACTAATAAAATCGTTGTCATTTTCCCCACCCTAATCGTCTTCATTTTCTATAATCACTATTATTATAAGAAAAAAATATGAAGAATTTTTGCAGAATGAGAAATGCAAAAATGGAAGAGTTGAAAAACCTATACTAATTTTTCCTGGTTGTTGCATACTAATGGCGACTTTATTTCAGGAGGGGTAATATGGGTGAAAAAATGGCAATCGCGATGGTTGGAATGATCTTGGCCTTTACTTTGCATCAGCCAGAGACAAACGCCGAGCCGATCGCAGCACCAAAGGTCAATCTGCAAGAACAAAATACGATGTCGGTGCTTTGGTTTCAAACATCCGGTGAAGTGAAGGCGTTATATTGTCAAGGATATAATCTTGCCAAATGGAGATTGGATCAATTCTTGAAAAATAAACCAAAAGATTCGCAGAAAAAACCGGCGGTTGTGCTCGATATTGATGAAACAATTGTTGATAATAGTCCTTTTTATGCAGCGCAAATCGCTTCAGGCAAAGGATTAAGTTGGAAAGAGTGGGTTGAGCGGGCAGAGGCAAGGCCACTTCCGGGTGCAGCTGAGTTTTTAACATATGCCAATAAAAGAGGGGTAGAAATTTTTTATATTTCCAATCGTAAAGAGGCTGTGAAAACAGCAACGATCCGGAACTTAAAACGAATTGGCGCACCGCAGGCAGACGCCAAACATGTGATGTTGCAGCGGCCAGATGAAATGGGAAAAGAGACGCGCAGACAGGAAGTAGCAAAAAAATATGATATTTTATTGCTGTTCGGCGACAATCTCGGCGATTTTAGCGGCTTTGACCGTCTTTCTGCCACTGGCCGTGTTCAAACGGTTGCCCGTGAAAAAGAGGAGTTTGGTAAAAAATTAATCGTCTTCCCGAATCCCATGTATGGGGACTGGGAAGAGGCGATCTATCATTATAACACTCATATACCCGATTATGAGAAAAACAAGCTGAGAAAAGCCAGCTTACTGCCATTTCAGCCATAAGAAACAGGGTGTTCCAAACCGAACACCCTGACTCTTTTTTGGAGACATAAAAAATGAAATGAGCCGGAAAGCCTCTAATTATAGGAAAGTTTATCAAAAAGCTTTCTTTGTTAAAACAATGCCCGGATGCTGACTAAGAACAGGCCGATTAAAAATCCGCAAATGGCTCCATTGACTCGGATCCATTGCAAATCCTTGCCGACATTTGTTTCCAGCATATCAATCAGAGTGGCATCATCAAGTTTATTTAAATTATCTTCAACAAGACTGCCAATTTTGGAGTGATTTTTGTCAACAAAGTCAAAAACCTGGCTGCGGATCCAGTTTTCAATTTGCGCCATTTTTTCAGAATCATTTTGCAGGCTGACAACCGTGTCGGAAATAAGCGGCAGAATTGTGTTGTCAAAAAAGGAAAGTGACTCAACGTAATCCAATGCCTTTTGTCGTAATGCAGCTAAGGAATCAATGATTTTCTCCTCAAATTTCCACTCATTTAGCAGCTGTGCTTTCAATTGGTTTAGCTCTTGGTTAATTTTTTCATCGTCTTTCAATTTTTCCAGCTTCGTTTCGATGCTATAGAGAAGCGTTTGCCGGTTTTGATTCATGGGATCACGGAAACTGGCAATCCCTTTCCGGATCAATGATTGAATCATATTTCCGAGCTTATCGGCATTGACAATGTTGCTAAATGATCTTAAGGCAAATTGCATAAAACCGTCCGCTTGAATATTTTCAACGGCATCGACAGCCAATTGTCCAAGGCGATTTTTGGTCGTTTCCTTATTCGCCCATTCTTCGACTTCGTTTAAAATAAAGTCAACTGTTTTTTCGTCATATTTGCGTTTTAAAAATTGATCAATGAGAATGGGCAAGTAGACGCTGCTGTCAAGCTGCTCGATTTGTGACTTCAATTCTTTCTCAATCAGGTGAGCAAGTTTTTTAAGCTCGATCTGTTCAACGATTTGCCGGATCATCGCAACGACCGTTTTGCGGACAGCATCCGAATTTTTTTCTTTCTCAAATAGTGCAAATAGCTTTTCGGTATAGCGGATCGACCCAATTTTCTCTTTGATACTGGATTTTGTCAGCCAATCATTTTGTAACATTGAGATAATCGTAGCGGTAATTCTTTTGCGATTTTTCGGCAGCAGCGCTGTATGCGGAATGGGAATGCCTAACGGATGGCGAAACAGTGCTGTGACAGCAAACCAGTCGGCAAGCCCGCCGACCAATCCTGCTTCAAACCCGCCTTGAAGGATCATCCCCCATAAAGATTGTTGGAATGGAATCGTTGCGGCAAAACCCGCACCCATAATCGTTAGTGAAATTGTTGCCAAGTGTTTTGATTTTTTTGAACGCTTTGTCATTGTAATCCCTCAACTTTAAAGTATACTCGTGCCAAGCTGGGAAACGAGAGAGTCCTATTTTTTAGCAAAAATAGGACATAGTTCAGCAAGAACATGCACGATTTTAAATGAAATGATATATTTCTTAGTATAAGGCAATTCAAATGCTAAAATAAAGTAGATAGAATGAATGGGTTGAAAAAGGCGGGAATAGGCATGAAAATTTTAGTGATCGAAGATAATGAAAGTGTTTGTGAAATGCTGGATATGTTTTTT
>JAKACS010000359.1 GCA_021821235.1 Bacillota bacterium | reverse complement strand
GCGGTTTTTGTGATCAAGTGTTTGCTGTTCGAATCCTCGGAGAACGGTTTTCAATTGATTAAATACGTATAATAGTGATATATTACTATTAAAACATTCGGATTTTTCGGAGGTAGATCATGAAATTTCGCCGCAGTGAGCGCTTAATCGATATGACAAATTATTTATTGGAACATCCTCATCAGCTTGTTCCTTTAACATTTTTTGCAGACCGCTATTCATCGGCCAAATCTTCAATCAGCGAGGATTTGGCAATTGTAAAGGAAACATTTGAACAACGAGGGATTGGAACGCTGCAAACCGTATCAGGAGCTGCGGGCGGTGTCCGCTTTTTTGTAAAGGTGAGCGATGTAGAAGCAAAACCGTTTGTCAAAGAACTATGCGGCATGATTGCAGAGCCTGACCGGCTGCTGCCAGGCGGGTATTTGTATTTGACAGATATTTTGGGTGATCCGGCGATTGTTCAAAAGGCAGGGAAAATTATTGCTTCAGCCTATGCGGATTCCAACATTGATGTTGTTGTCACTGTTGCCACAAAGGGAATTCCGCTTGCTTATGCTGTAGCAAGCCAGCTGAATGCTCCAGTGGTGATTGTCCGGCGCGATACTAAGGTGACGGAAGGGCCAACAGTCAGCATCAATTATGTTTCCGGGTCGACTAAGCGAATTCAGACAATGGTTTTGGCAAAAAGGAGCCTTGCGGAAGGGGCAAAAGTGCTGATTGTTGATGACTTTATGAAGGCGGGCGGTACGGTAATGGGCATGATGAATTTGCTTGAAGAATTCAAGGCCGAGGTAGCTGGCATCGCCGTTCTGGTAGAAGCGGAAAAAATTAAAGAGCGGCTAGTAGATGAATATTTGTCGCTTGTACGGCTTTCAGATGTCGATGTCAAAGAAAAAAGAATTAGTGTGCACGAAGGCAATTTTTTTCACAAAAATAGGTTTTTACATTTTTAGGAGGGTTATGAAATGAAGGCAGTACAAACAAATTTGGCGCCAGCTGCAATTGGTCCATATTCACAAGGAATGATTGTCAACAACCTGTTTTACAGTTCCGGCCAAATTCCGCTGAAGGTGGATGGCACGATGGTGACTGGCGATATTAAGCAGCAGACGAGACAGGTATTTGAAAATTTGCAGGCTGTTTTGGAAGCGGCTGGTGCGGCGCTTGACAGCGTGATAAAAGCGACTGTATTTGTGAAGAGTATGGATGATTTTTTAGTGGTAAATGAGGTGTACGGGGAGTATTTTTCAAATCATAAACCCGCACGCTCGTTAGTGGAGGTTGCCCGGCTGCCAAAGGATGCCCTTATTGAGATCGAAGTGGTTGCCCTTGTAAAAGGATAAGGCTGAGGGCAAAATTCTCCTATTTTTATCCAAGTCAGTTCGTTTTCAAAAAGTTCATTTGTTCGCCCAATTTTTCAAAAAAAAATAAAAAAATAGAAGGAAAACGGTTACGAATGTTGAATTAATTAAACTAGGTTTCTATCTACTTGAGAAAAGGGTGTGAACACATGGAAGTAACTGACGTAAGATTACGGCGCGTTAATACGGATGGACGTATGAGAGCAATTGCTTCGATCACGTTGGACAACGAATTTGTTGTCCATGATATTCGGGTGATTGATGGAAACAATGGTTTATTCGTAGCAATGCCTAGTAAGCGTACACCAGATGGAGAATTTCGAGATATTGCGCATCCGATTAATTCAGGAACACGCAGCAAAATCCAGGAAGCTGTTTTGGCTGAATATCATCGCTTAGGCGAGTTAGAGGTTGAATTTGAAGAAGCCGGAGCTTCCTAATGATATCATCCGCATCAAGAGCCTGCTCAAAAAAGTGAGGCTCTTTTTTCTTCGAATTTCTTTTCTCCCCCCTAGATTCTTCCTGTTTTCTCTCCAATATCCTTCTTATTATGACAAATATCGGCACTTATTGATCAATTGTTGAAAAGATACCTCAATTGAGATAATATTTTTAATGGATAAAAAGGTTAAATTGGAGGCTAGTTCATGTCGAAACGTTATGCCGTAGTTTTGGCCGCAGGACAGGGAACACGAATGAAGTCAAAGCTTTACAAAGTACTTCATCCTGTATGTGGCAAGCCAATGGTTCAGCATGTTGTGGATCAAGTTTCAAAGCTTAATATACAGGAGATTGTGACGATTATTGGTCATGGTGCGGAAAAAGTTCAATTGCAGCTTGGTGCGAACAGCAAATATGCGCTACAGGAAGAACAGCTGGGAACAGCACATGCAGTAATGCAGGCAGAGGAAATCCTGGCAGGAAAAGAGGGAACAACAATTGTTGTATGCGGCGATACGCCGCTGATTAAAGCGGAAACGATGGAAGCCTTATTTGCGCAGCATGAAAAACAGAAGGCGAAAGCAACCGTTTTAACGGCAAAAATTGAAGATCCTACCGGTTATGGACGGATTGTCCGCAACGGTGAAGGCCTTGTCGAAAAAATTGTTGAGCATAAGGATGCCAGCGATGAAGAACGGGAAATTAACGAAATCAATACGGGCACATACTGTTTTGATAATTTGGCTTTGTTTGCAGCCTTAAAAAGTGTGTCGAATCACAATACCCAAGGGGAATACTATTTACCAGATGTAATTGAAATAGTAAAGAAACAAGGAGAAATTGTAACGGCCTTCCAAACAGATGATTTTGAAGAAACTCTTGGTGTGAATGACCGAATAGCCCTAGCGGAAGCGGAGACCTTGATGCGCAAGCGGATTAATCAAAATCATATGCGCAATGGGGTTACAATTATGGATCCTTCCAATACTTATATTGATGCAGATGTTCGAATTGGCCAGGATACGATTCTTTTTCCTGGAACAATGGTTAAAGGAAATACAGTGATCGGTGCTGATTGCCAAATTGGACCCAACTCAGAAATTGAAGATTGCGAAGTAGGCAATAGCACAGTGATTCGTCAATCGGTTGCTGTGAAAAGTTCCATTGGCTCAAAAGTCAATATTGGTCCCTTTGCCCATATTCGCCCACAATCAGCAATTGAGGACGAAGTCAAAATCGGGAATTTTGTTGAAATCAAAAAAACGGTGTTTGGAAAAGGCAGCAAAGCATCCCATCTAAGTTATATTGGGGATGCTGAAGTCGGCCGTGATGTAAACATTGGCTGCGGCTCGATTACGGTGAACTATGATGGGAAAAATAAGTTCCTGACAAAGATAGAGGATGAAGTATTTATTGGCTGTAACTCGAATCTTGTTGCGCCTGTTACGATTGGCAAAGGAGCATATGTTGCTGCAGGATCGACCATCACAAGAGATGTGCCCGGCGAGGCATTATCGATTGCGCGCGCACGGCAAGAAAATAAGGAAAACTATGTGCATAAGCTTCATTCAAAGAAGTAATGGCACGTTTGATTTACAGGACAAAAACGTTTTACTGTCTATTATTGCTACACCACAATCATACTGGAGGGCATTATGTCAAATCAATATTTAGATCCAAACTTAAAGGTTTTTAGTCTGAATTCTAACCACCCCTTGGCCGAGGAAATAGCGAGGGTGATTGGGGTAGAACTCGGAAAAAGTTCAGTTACACGTTTTAGTGATGGGGAAATTCAGATTAATATCGAAGAAAGCATCCGCGGCTGTGATGTGTTTGTGATTCAATCAACAAGCGCACCTGTAAATGAAAACATTATGGAACTCTTGATTATGATCGATGCGCTAAAGCGCGCATCAGCGAAAACAATTAATATTGTGATGCCGTATTATGGCTATGCCCGCCAAGACCGTAAAGCCCGTGCGCGTGAACCGATTACAGCAAAATTGGTTGCCAATCTTTTGGAAACTGCTGGAGCAACCCGTGTGATCACGCTTGATCTGCACGCACCGCAAATCCAAGGTTTTTTTGATATCCCAACAGACCAATTAATGGGCGTGCCTATTTTGGCAGAGTACTTCAAAAATAAAAAGCTTGATGGCGATATTGTTGTTGTTTCTCCTGATCACGGTGGGGTAACAAGAGCGCGTAAAATGGCAGAACGTTTAAAAGCGCCGATTGCCATTATCGATAAGCGCCGGCCAAGACCGAATGTTGCAGAAGTAATGAATATTGTCGGAAATATTGAAGGGAAAGTCGCAATCCTCATCGATGATATTATTGACACAGCTGGAACGATCACACTTGCTGCCAATGCCTTGGTCGAAAATGGCGCTGCCGAAGTATATGCTTGCTGTACGCACCCGGTTTTATCTGGCCCCGCCTTGGAGCGGATTCAAAATTCAAAAATAAAGGAACTCGTTATCACAAACTCGATTCAATTGCCTGAGGAAAAACAGATCGATAAAATTGTAAACCTCTCGGTGGCACCGTTAATTGGGGAAGCAATCATTCGCGTACACGAAGAACAGTCGGTAAGCACCTTGTTTGATTAAGCTTTCATGTTTAGATTTTCCTGTTTTAGGGCATTTTATATAGATAGTAAATGACCTAAAAGGGAAGGTGACAATTTTATGAATTCTACTTTACAAGCAAACGAACGAACAGACTTTAAAAAATCGGCATTAAAATCGATTCGGCGAAATGGGGATATTCCAGCAGTCATCTACGGTGCCA
>JAKACS010000358.1 GCA_021821235.1 Bacillota bacterium | reverse complement strand
TGAAGAGGGAGCTGATGAACCTGCAGGAAAAAAAGCGTTGGATCAATTGAACGAAATGGTTGGAATGGATTTCGTAAAAAAACGTGTAAATGATTTTTACCGTTTTTTAAAATATCAGAAACAGCGAAAAGAGCTTGGATTCAAAGTAAAGGACGAGCTTAGCTTGAACATGATTTTAACCGGCAACCCAGGTACTGGTAAAACGACATTGGCTCGCCTTTTAGCAAAAATCTACCATGAACTGGGTGTACTGCCGCGTGAAGACGTTATCGAAGCGGATCGTTCACAGCTAGTAGGTGCGTTTGTCGGTCAAACAGAGGAAAACGTCCGATCCATTGTCGAGCGTGCAATTGGCGGTGTGTTGTTTATTGATGAGGCATACAGCTTAAAACGCGAAGGCCAATCAGGAAACGATTATGGCCAAACAGTCATTGATACCCTTGTTTCGTTGATGACAAGTAGTGAGTATAGCGGCCGTTTTGCCGTTATACTGGCGGGTTATCCAGAAGAAATGCGGCTTTTTTTAAATGCAAATCCAGGGTTGCGAAGCCGCTTTCCCCAATCAAATTTCATTCAGCTGCAAGATTACTCAAATACCGAACTAATTGAGATTGCCGGGAAAATAGCGGCTGAAAATGACTACATTCTGACAGAGGATGCCAAAAAGGAACTTACCCATCGCCTAGAGCGCGAGCGGGTTGACGATACTTTTGGCAATGCCAGAACGGCTAAAAACCTCGTTCTCGAAGCCATTTTTAAAAAAGGATCTGAAAGTAAAAGCGATCCCACAGATGTTTTGCAGTTAACCGTGCTGGGCAAAGAGAACTTTACTACTGAATTGGCAAGCAAAACGGTATCGCCAGCTGATGAATTGAACCAGCTAGTTGGCCTGAATTCATTGAAAGAAGAAATCCTATCTCTTGTTTCGTTTGTAAAAATGCAGCAGTTTCGAAGAAGTAAGGGACTTCCTGTTGTTCCCATTCAACTTCATTCTGTTTTTACAGGAAATCCAGGAACAGGAAAAACAACTGTGGCAAAAATTTATGCCGAATTATTACAGGAATCCGGGATTTTAAAGCGCGGCCACCTCATTGTAACAAGCAGGGCAGATTTTGTTGCCGGGTATATTGGACAAACGGCCGGAAAAACAAAAAAAAAGATTCGTGAAGCTTTAGGCGGTGTCTTGTTTATTGATGAGGCCTATTCTTTATTAGGACAAACAAGCGGCGATTTCGGCAAAGAGGTTATTGATACCCTTGTTGACGAGATGACGAAACACAATGAAAATTTGGTTGTCATTCTTGCCGGCTATCCTCATGAAATGGAACGATTGCTAAACAGCAATCCCGGCTTGCATTCAAGATTCAAGAAATTTTTCCACTTTCCCGATTATACTTGTGATGAGTTGGTTGCGATCATTGAAAAGTACATCCGTCAGTATCAATACATGTTAACAGAAGAGGCAAGAAAGCTGTTGAAGAAATCATTGGTTGAAAAGAAGTATCATGGCAATGGGCGGCTTGCAACCAATCTGGCAGATGAAATGATTCAATCCCAGGCAATGCGGCTAATGAATGCAACACAGGAGACTGATTTGTTGGAAAGAGCCTTATACTTGGAAGAAGAGGATGTTCATCGAGCATTTAGAAAAATAGGAAAAGAGGAGAATGTATGTTAGTTGCAACCACAGAAATTCCGGTTCGTTACGCAGAAACAGACCAAATGGGAGTTGTTTATCATGCCAATTATTTAATTTGGATGGAATTGGGGAGAACAGCTTTTATTGAAGAACTTGGTTTTAATTATGCGGAATTGGAAAAGGACGGGATTCTTTCACCGGTAATCGACATACAAGTATCATATAAAAAACCTGTTCGTTATGGCGAAACTGCCACTGTTCAGACATGGGTAGAGGCCTATGATGGTTTCCGGGTTAAATACGGTTATGAAATCATAACAGCTGAAGGATATCTTGCCGTAACTGGCTTTACAGAGCATGTTTGCGTCAAAAAAGACAGCTTTCGTCCCGTTGCTTTTCGCAGAATACATCCAACTTGGCATGCAGCCTATGAAAAAGTGAAGAAAAACAGCCAAGAGGGGTGAGACAATTGGCATTTGGCATTAAGCGAAAAGATCTTTTAGTGTGGAAGAAAAAAATTGACAGCGGTGAGATTGCTTTTTTGACCCATTATTGGCTTGACGATCGGTTTCCAGGGGCAAAAACAGTGACGAAAGTTGGCTGTAATAACCTTGAAAAACTGGCAGAGTGGGGAAGAGGCCATGGACTAAAACCGGAGTGGATTCACCACCGTAGAGACGGGTATTCCCATTTTGACCTAATTGGAGAACGTCAGGCGGAAATTTTACAGAAAGAAGGATTTTTTGAGAACCTATGTTTAAAAACACGCACTCATTAAAACTGTTGTGCGTGTTTTTAATAGAGTAGAATCTAGCCCAGCTGATTTTTTGCAAATGAGCTTAATTTTTATCGAAAAATTTTACTCTTCAGCTTTAGTAAAGTGAAAAACGGGTTCATTTCGATCTTCGTTCCATTCAATGGATAGATCACGGCCGTCAAAATACCATAAATCTTTTTCCTCAATGTAAAATGAAATGCCGTCTTGCTCCGTCAACGCTCCCACATCGACAGGTTCTTCCGTGGAAATTCCAAGAGAAAACCCGCTTTGAATCGTGCTTGTACCGCCGTATCGGGCAAAAAATCGAACATATTGTCCTTCTGCCAAGTCGAGTTCATTTTTATACCAAGCTGCTGCTTTGCTATGAATTTGAATGTTCAAATGAATACTCCTCTCATCAATCTTCCTGTGTTAAAACCACTTTCTTCATAAAAAAATAAATTTGATCTTCTTTAGTTTACCACAATTGGTTCCGATTCATTTCTTTAACAACCTTGATGTTTGAATTCCAACCAGAATCATAAGTTCCTTTCTCTAAGCGATTTGACTTGGTGGGCGAAGGTTTGAAGCGGAAACATAATGGTAAATGTCGTCCCTTTCTGTATCATACTTTCCACACAAATGGAGCCGCCATTTTCCTCAATCATTTTTTTGCACATACTAAGCCCAATCCCTGTTCCTTTTTCTTTTGTTGAATAAAAGGGAACAAATAAGTTTTTAAGCACATCGTTTGACATTCCACATCCGCTATCACTGATGCGAATGATTGCATTTTCTGCATTTACTTCTGTTGAAATCGAAATCAACCGGGAGTGGCTGAAACTTTCATCGATGGCTTCCATTGCATTTTTTAAAATATTAATTAAAACTTGTTTTAACTGTTTGGAAGAAATTCGGATCGAAACATCAAACGAAGAAAACGATGAATGGATTTCAATGTTTCGAAGTATAGCTTCACTCTCATATAGAATGACGATGTCATGAACAATTTTATTTAATGAAATCTCTTGGCTTTCATCTGTCTGTGGTTTGGCCGCATTTAAAAATTCAAAAATAATATCGTTTGCCCGATTGATTTCTTCAAGAGCCACTTCAGCGTATTGTTCCTTTCCCAATTCTTTTAGGTACGGACGTAACAGTTGCAAAAAACCTTTTACAGTTGTGAGTGGATTGCGGATCTCATGGGCGATTCCTGCTGCTAATTTTTCAACATTATGATGATGATCAACCGCCTTTGCGGCGTCTTTCATTTCCTCCACCGTTTTCTCCAAATAATCCCTTTTCTCGCTTAAGTCCTGATTAAAACGAAATAATTTCCGTTCAACCCGGCTGATCATTTCATTCATATTTGCAAGTTCTGTTTTGATTGGAACACAAAATACATGAAGGTTTAAACCTTCATCAGTGGCTTTATAAATATGGTAAAACTGTTTTTGCGTTATTCCATTCATCGGAATTTCGATAAATTCGAGATTAGTCTTATTTTTTAAAAATGTAATGGTATTTTGGTGATATTGACAATCAATTAATTCCACAAAGCGATCCGTTTCGACAAAATTCAGCTCTGCTACATGGGATTTCTTCAGCACCTTTAGCTGCTGATCTAAAATAAAGTAAGGAAAAGGGACATTGTTCACGAAAAACTGATCAAAATTCATCTTTGAGATCATCCTTTTTTACAATCTGACAATCAAGCCGCTTAATATGTAAAGTTTTTTAAAATACACCCATCGCCGGTCTTATGGATCTAGTAAATCTAATAGTATCCACTGTTCTATTTATATGCGGGGGAAAGAAAGAAATTTCTACAAATTTCGTAAAAATTAAATTTTTTCTAGCTCTATCATAGCAAAATGGCAAAATAGCAACAATAACTGTGCTCAAATTAATCCCAAGCTTTGGAATACCTTTAAACCGTCTTTATAGATGAAAAAAGCTTTAGAAGAACGGAAAAGGCGTTCTTCTAAAGCCATTTAATTTTTGGTTCTGTTTTGTTGATTATCCGTTTAATATTGGCGCGATGGCGATAAAAAACGAACGAGGTTAGCAATAGAACGACAATAATTAGGGGGAAATCCCACCCGCGGATCATGCCCGAGGCAATTGAATAAACAATTGCAGCGATTCCTGCAAGCATAGACGATAATGAAACATATTTTGTTAAATACAAGCTAACAAAAAAAGTAA
>JAKACS010000357.1 GCA_021821235.1 Bacillota bacterium | reverse complement strand
AGCAAAGTCACCGGTGTACCGCTGATCGAGTGGGCAACAAAGGCTCAATTGGGTGCCTCGGCCGCAAGCCTTTCAGAACAACAAGGCCTGCTTGCAGAACCTCATTATTTTTCGGTTAAAAAGCCGATCTTTTCTTCAGGAAAGCTAAAGGGTGTTGACCCGATACTTGGACCGGAAATGAAATCAACCGGCGAAGTGCTTGGTTTGGGCTCTACATTCCAAGAGGCGCTTGATAAGACTGTGCTGCTCGCTGATCAGCCTGCTAGCGAAAAGCTGATCTTATGCTCGATTTCCGATCGTGCGAAAGCGGAAAGCCTGCCGATAATGGGGTCGTTGGCCAAGCAAGCGTGCAGACTTGCGGCAACAGAAGGAACGGCGCAATTTTTACAAAAGAATGGCATTGCTGTTGAGTCCATCATCAAAAATGAACAGCAGCTTATGGATCTTTTCAAAAAACAAGAGGTCGGCCTTGTGATCAATATTCCAAATCAAGGGCGCGATGACCGCAAATTCGGTTTTGGAATCCGCGAACAGGCCACACGTTTTACGATTCCATCCTTTACCCATTTAGATACTGTAAAGGCGATTATTGGTCTTTGGAAGCAATCCCCTCAAAAAGCTGTAGTAAGAACGGTTGGGGAATACTATCAAATGGAAAAAAGCTTATCCTAGGGGGAGTATCGATGCAGAATACAATCAAACAAAACGGAATCGAGAATAGCGTACTATTTCAGGGAAAAGACTTCCTGCAGCTGGCCGATTTTACACCTGCAGAGATCTCGATTTTGCTTGAAACGGCACAGGAATTAAAAGCAATGCAAAAGGCCGGAAAACCACATTCGTTTTTAAGCGGAAAAGTGCTAGGGATGATTTTTGAAAAATCATCGACAAGAACGCGCGTTTCTTTCGAAGTGGGAATGCTCCAGCTTGGCGGCCATGCAATCTTCTTAAGTTCAAAAGATATTCAGCTTGGCAGAGGTGAATCCATTTCTGATACGGCGAAAGTGTTATCGCGCTATGTTGATGGCATCATGATCCGCACGTTTTCCCACGAGTCTGTTGAAGAACTTGCGGCACACGCAACTGTTCCAGTTATTAACGGATTGACCGATTTGCAGCATCCGACACAGGTGATGGCAGACCTGTTAACGATTTTAGAACATAAAGGAAAGCTTTCAGGACTTAAGATCTGCTATCTAGGAGATGGAAATAACAATATGGCTCACTCGTTAATTGAGGGAGCGGCAAAAACGGGGATGCATATTGCGATCGCAAGTCCTGAAGGGTATTTGCCAAACGAGGAAATTGTGGCAAAGGCAGAGAAAGATGCAGAAATAACAGGCGGCTCGATTACGATTTGCCATGATCCGAAAGAAGCAGTCAGCGGCGCGGACGTCGTGGTAACCGATGTATGGGCAAGTATGGGCCAGGAAACAGAGCAGCAAAAAAGAATGGAGGACTTAAAGGCCTATCAGGTGAACGAAGCGTTATGTGCACATGCGAAAGATGATTTTATCTTCTTGCATTGTCTGCCAGCACACCGCGGCGAAGAAGTGACAGCGGAAATCATCGATGGCCCGCATTCCGTCGTGTTTGACGAAGCAGAAAACCGACTTCATGCCCAAAAGGCAATTTTGAAAATTTTACTTAAAAAAAAGTACTAGCAATTTTTATGCGATTGGATGTATAATAATTCTATCAAATGAATTTTAATACAACACATTGCGAGGGGACAGTAAGATGTCAAAAGAGAAAATTGTTTTAGCCTATTCAGGCGGTTTAGATACATCCGTTTCAGTGAAATGGATTCAAGAAAAATATGGATACGATGTGATTGCGCTCGGCCTTGATGTTGGGGAAGGCAAGGACCTTGAAGCGATTAAAAATAAAGCATTAAATGTCGGTGCCATTAAAGCGTATATGGTCGATGCGAAAGAAATGCTGGCAAAGGACTATTTGCTGCCGGCATTAAAAGCAAATTGCCTTTACGAAGGAAAATATCCGCTATCTTCCGCATTATCCCGTCCGCTCATTTCAAAATTATTGGTCGAAGTGGCCGAGAAAGAAGGAGCGGTTGCCGTTGCACACGGCTGCACTGGAAAAGGAAACGACCAGGTTCGTTTTGAGGTATCGATTCAAGCCCTTAATCCAAACTTGAAAATCGTTGCCCCTGTACGTGAATGGGGAATGACCCGTGATGAAGAAATCGCGTACGCCGAAAAAAATGGTATTCCGATTCCAATTAATTTGGAAAATCCATTCTCGATCGATGCCAATATTTGGGGACGCGCTTGCGAAGCAGGTGTACTTGAAAATCCGTGGGCGGAAGCGCCGGAAGCTGCATTTGACTGGACAAATCCGATTGAGCAGACTCCAGATGCAGCCGAATACATTGAGATTGAATTTGAGCAGGGCGTACCTGTTGCACTGAACGGTGAAAAACTTCCGCTTGTGCAATTAATTGAAACATTAAACATACTTGGCGGCAAACATGGCGTCGGCCGTATCGACCATATTGAAAATCGCCTTGTCGGTATTAAATCGCGTGAAGTATATGAAAATCCAGCTGCATTAATTCTAATTAATGCTCATAAAGAATTGGAATTCCTTACACTGCCGCGTGAAGTCACGCAATTTAAAACGCAGATTGACCAGCAAATGGCCAAAATTATTTATGAAGGTCTGTGGTACTCTCCGTTAAAAGCAGCACTGGATGCCTTTATTGAAGAAACGCAAAAAGTCGTTTCGGGAACCATTCGCGTGAAGCTTTTCAAAGGGAATCATACGGTTGTCGGCAGAAAGTCCGTCCACAGCCTATACAATGAAGAGCTGGCTACTTATACGAAAGGCGATGCCTTTGATCATAATGCCGCAGTGGGCTTTATTAAGCTTTGGGGATTGCCAACAAAAGTTTATGCGGAAGTCAATCAAAAAGAAACAGTTTTAAAATAACCGGTTCGCCAGCGATATTGGTTTTGTATATCGAAAAAAACATCGTATAAAATAAAGAAGGCATGCCCTCGAAATTTTTTCGAGGGCAAACTTCATATTGGTTCAGGAGGAACAGAGAATGTCAAAGTTATGGGGCGGGCGCTTTACTAAGGAAACAAACAAGCTCGTAGAAGAATTTACTGCATCGATTTCTTTTGATCAAAAATTGGCAAAAGAAGATATTGCCGGAAGCCTTGCACATGTACAAATGTTGGGCGAGTGCGGCATTATCCCAGCAGAGGATGCTGAAAAAATAAAGCTTGGCCTGCTTGAGATTAAAAAGATGATTGAGAACAACGAAGTAGAATTTTTAGTCGAAGATGAAGATATTCACATGAATATTGAAAAGCTGCTGATCGAAAAAGTCGGTGCGGTCGGTGGCAAGCTGCATACCGGCAGAAGCCGTAATGACCAGGTAGCAACCGATATGCATCTTTATTTGCGCACGAAAACAACTGAACTTATCACGCTGGTGGAGAGCGTACAGCTAGCCTTGCTGGCACAAGCAAAAGTGAATGTTGAGACCTTGATACCCGGGTATACTCATCTTCAGCGCGCCCAGCCTGTTTCATTCGCCCATCATCTAATGGCGTACTTTTGGATGTTTGAGCGCGATAAGGAGCGACTGATCGATAGCTTAAAACGGATCAATTGGCTGCCGCTTGGCTCCGGCGCATTAGCTGGGACAACTTTTCCGATTAATCGAGAGCGTGTCGCAGATATTCTCGGTTTTGAAACGATTTATCCGAACAGCATGGACGCTGTGAGCGACCGCGATTTTATTTTGGAATTTTTATCGATTGGTTCGATTATCATGACCCATATCTCCCGCCTTTCCGAAGAGTTTGTTCTGTGGTCAAGCCAGGAATTTCAATTTATTGAACTGGACGATTCGTTTTGCACCGGTTCGAGTATCATGCCACAAAAGAAAAACCCTGACGTACCTGAACTTTTGAGAGGAAAAACCGGCAGAACGTACGGAAACTTAATCGGTCTGTTGACTGTTCTAAAAGGATTGCCGCTTGCTTACAATAAAGATTTGCAGGAAGACAAAGAAGGTATGTTTGATACGGTTGAAACGCTTGAAGGCTCATTGAAGCTTTTGGCACCGATGATCGAAACGATGAAAGTGAATACAAATGTCATGCGTAAAGCGATTAACAATGATTTTTCAAATGCAACCGACATTGCTGACTACTTAGTCCGCAAAGGCCTGCCATTCCGTGAGGCGCATGAAGTCATCGGAAAAATCGTCTTGTACGCGATTCAACAGCAGAAATTTTTGTTGGATTTGAGCTTTGAAGAGTACCAGCAATTCAGTTCTTTATTTGAGGAAGATATTTATGAGGTGCTGGCGCCGGAACATGTCGTTGCAGTCCGCAACAGCTTTGGCGGCACAGCACCGGAGCAAGTAAAAGCCCAAATCGAACTGGCAGAAGCCAAGCTGGGAAAATAAAATGACGAAAATTTTAAAAAATATTGACATACCCTATTAATTGTTCTAATATGATTTTTATATATTGACGATGGAAAATGAAAACAATTTTATAAATACTCTTATCCAGAGCGGCGGAGGGACTAGGCCCGATGAAGCCCGGCAACCTTCAAGGTATTCCTTGAAAAGGTG
>JAKACS010000356.1 GCA_021821235.1 Bacillota bacterium | reverse complement strand
TATTTAAAATCATTAATAATTTGTCTATAGACAAATTATTATTGTAAGGGCTTGCAGAATATGATATTATCACTTATGAAAACGTTATACTAAAACGTTTCCATAAGATTATAAAGCAATGTCAACAAAGGGAGGATAATAGTATGAAGACACGTGGGAAAGTTCGTTGGAGTATTGCGTTTATTTTATTCATTGGTGTCCTTATCAATTACTTTGATCGGACAAACATGTCTGTCGCAACCAAGCCAATTATGGACGAATATAATCTTTCACCAGGACAGTGGGGAATCATTATGTCATCTTTTGCTTGGACTTACGCTTTGTTACAGATTCCGATTGGAGCACTTTTGGATAAGATTGGTGTAAAATGGCTCATCCGAGTTGGAACGATTTTTTGGACTATCGCAACATTTATGACGGCCATGGTGAGTGGGTTGGGACTTATTGTGTTGTCAAGACTTATTTTAGGAATAGGTGAAGCTCCTGCATTTCCTGGGGCTGCGAAAGCAACTGGATATTGGTTTCCTTTAAAAGAGCGCGGAATTGCAACCTCGACGTTTGATTCTGCTGCCAAGTTTTCAAATGTTATTGGCGCTCCTTTAGTTGCTTGGGCTGTAACCGAGTGGGGTTGGCGCGGTGGTTTCTGGTTGACAGGAACTTTAAGTGTTGTATATGCAATTATCTTTTGGATCTGGTATCGAGATCCTAAAGAGCATCCAAAACTTTCAGAAGAAGAACGTCTTTACATTGAACAAGGTGGAGCACAAGTTGAAGGTGAGGCTGTTGGAGGCACGATGCGGAATATAGCATTTTTGTTAACGCAGCGAAAAGTTTGGGGGTTAACAATAGGCTTTGCCGCATATGGATATACATTTTATCTATTTTTAACTTGGTTACCTGGCTATTTGCAAAGCGAGCTGAATATGACGGTTTTCAAAAGCAGCGCATATACTGCAATTCCTTGGCTTATCGCTACCATTACAGACTTTTTTATTGGCGGTTTTCTGGTTGATAAACTAATTCAAAAAGGATATTCTTCCACCAAGGTTCGTAAATCCTTGTTTATCATTGGTATGATTATGGGGCTTGCTGTTGCTGGAGCTGCATTTACAAAAAATCCGAACGTGGCAATTGTTTATATTTCAATTGCGCTGGCTGGACTAGCTTTTGCTGCTCCTGTTGGTTGGAGTATTCCTGCTTTAATTGCGCCAAAAGGAACTGTCGGTATTGTAGGGAGTATTATGAACTTTGTAAATAATATTATGGGGATTTTAGCCCCAATTGTCACCGGCTTTATCGTAGGTGGAACAGGTTCGTTTGCCGCTGGTTTTATAATCGCTGCCGTCATGTTGGCGATTGGAATACTATCATTCCTGTTCTTATTAGGGCCGATAGAACAAATAAAATCCCCATTTACTGAAAAAGAGTAATAGGAACAAATACATTCAAAACATAAATAAGTGACCATAGAAACAGGATTGATGGTACTGCTATAAAAGAATTTAAATTTAAACTTAATTTAGTAATCCTTCTGATCTGGAATGAAAAGTGCCTTCTAGGGGGGATATACTACTTCATTAGAGCAGTGAAGAAGCTTTTCTTAAAGAAAGGAAGAGAGTGTATGAGTAAAAAGATTTGCACGGTAGGGATTGATATCGGTACTACCTCCGTGAAAACGATAGCATTAAATAAAAATGGGCAAGAAATTGATAGTGGATCTTTTAATTTGGAATTGTCCAATAATAATGAGGGTGCCGCCGAACAGGATCCAGATGCTGTTTACCAAGCTGTTATTATCGCTTTATCGATTTTATGCCCAAAGATTAAAAGCAAGGGTTATACAATAGCTCAGGTAGGTTTAAGTTCTGCTATGCACAGTTTGCTTTTGGTTTCAGGTGAGGGAAGGCCACTTACAAAAGCGATGACATGGATGGACAATCGAGCGAAAAAACATGCCCAAGAACTTTGGATATCCAAGGAAGGAAAGTCTATTTATAAAAGAACAGGAACCCCTATACATCCAATGTCTCCTCTCACAAAATTAGTATGGTTGAGAGAAGTACATCCGGAATTATTTGAACAGGCAATCCATTTTGTCTCACTTAAAGAATGGATTTGGTATCAATGGTTTAAAGTATGGGAAATTGATGCATCAATGGCTAGTGCTACTGGATTATATAATTTAGACTTGCAAGAATGGGATAAAGATGCTTTAGCTTGTGCTGGAATATCTCCCGAACAATTAAGTAAGATCGTTCCAACAACCCATATCCGTAAAGAAATTCAAGATCAAAAAATGATTGATTTGGGATTTGATACGGAAATAAACTTTAATATCGGAGCTTCTGATGGAGTTTTAGCCAACTTAGGTCTCGGTGCGATTGAAAAGGATGTCATGGCAATAACGATTGGCACTAGCTGTGCACTTCGAATGGGAAGTTCTAAACCCGTAACTGATGAGAAAACTCGTTCTTTTTGTTATGTATTGGATCAAGGGAAGTTTATTGTAGGAGGACCAAGTAATAGCGGTGGTATTGTTGTAGAGCGTCTTTACAATCAAATTTTAGGTGGAAGGAAGCAAGACTTTGGTCAGTTTCTGACGCAAGTAGGGAATACAGAACTAGCGGAAGATTTGATTTGTTTGCCATATATGGTTGGAGAACGTGCACCATTGTGGAATGCTGATGCTAAAGCCGCGTGGATTGGATTGCAGCTTCACCATACATCTGCACATATTCTAAGAGCAACAGTTGAAGGAATTTTATTTAACGCTTACTGGATCGCTTCGAATTTGTTTGAAAAAGTAGGGATACCTAGGAAAATCGTCGCATCCGGAGGACTCCTTAAAATTCCTTGGATTCGTGAGGATTTAGCTCATATATTCAATATTCCAGTGGAATACCGCGAGGAAGGTGATGCTTCCACACTAGGTGCTATTTTCCTTGCTGAAATGGCTTCGGGAATTCGAGGTTGGGATGCCATCTCTCAAACGAACGTAGAAATCAATTTGGCATTCCCAGATGAAACCAAACATGCAAAATATCAAAAAAAATTCAAGAACTTTCGTAACTATGTACGAGCTCTTGAATTAGAAGGCTGAGAAAGTTGCTACTAGTTGGAAAGTCGAGTAGAATCTGACAAAATGACGGTGGAATCCACCACTTTAACATGGTGAGTAAAAGTTCCGCCGTCTTTGATTCGCTGAAGGATTTCTCTTGCAGCATATAGTCCCATTTCCTCTGTTGGATGACGAACACAAGTTAAAGATGGTGTGATCAAGTGTGCCCAGTCAGGCTTGTCAAAAGTAGCTAGTCCCATGGGATTCGGAATAGAAAAATGCGTTGTTTTTAATAAGGGGTAGAGATCCAGCATAATCAAACCATTAGCGGTATAAACAGTAAATGGCTCTGTTGTAGACCAAGTTTCTATTAAGTCAATCACTGACCTTAACCGTGTAATGTCACCACGTTCGATTTCAATGACCCAAGGTTTCTTATTAAATTGTTTGCAAGATTCAGTATAACCTTTTAATCTTTCAATTCGTGTACTGATGTTACGTAGTGGCTCGGTAACATATAGAATATTTTTGTACCCTTTCTGGAATAGTGCAGTGGTAAGTTGGTTTGAAGCAACAAAATCATTTGTCAATACACTAACCACAGAGGGAATGGGAAACTCACGATCAATTAATACAACCGGAATTGCTTGGGCTGTTTCTTCAAGTAATTGTGTGTTTTGCCCATCAGTCTGAATAATCAATCCATCTATATTTTGTGCTTCCAATGATCGTATCACTTTTTGTTCGCGATGAGGATCTCCTCCAGTTTCGCACACTAAAAGATTGTACCCCTCTTCAGTTAAAATACTAGAAATAGAACGTATAACGGATACGCAAAATGGATAACTGATATTAACAACCACAACAGCAATGTTGCGACTCGACCCTTTTAATCCTTGAGCTAGTTTATTTGGTTGATACCCGAGAGATCGGATGACTTCCTCAATTTTTTTTCTTGTTTCTTCAGACATGACATCATAATTGCGATTTAAATAGCGAGAAACGGTGGTTATGGAGACTTCCGCTTTACGAGCCACATCTTTAATTGTAGTACGCTTCCGTTTATTCACTAAATGCTACTCCTTAATATTAATCAGTAAATAGCGAGACAAATTAATTATACAATTTTTTTAAAAAAAGTGGTACCAATTTACAATGTTGTCCAGTCATTTTTAAATTTAGTTGTTTATTTCAGATGCATTGTAAAGTGAAACTTCAATCAGTGGGAGGTTTCTTCCATGGTTTCTTTCATCCCCACTGATTGTTAGTTGAACCAATCGGAACCATGCTTCTTCGATTTTTCAAGGCTTGAGGTGGGGGTCCTACTGCCCATTAATGCGGGTTAAAAGGAATGCTTGATCCGCGCAGTGGTTGAAAAGGTTATTTATAATGGTTAAAAAATTTGAAAATAGACGTCGATGAAAAAATTCATCGACGCTGTTGTTATTCTATCCACCTCACCACATCTTCATATGGACGGCGCATTTTAGCTGCTGGATCTTTTACGCGATATCCAAATGCAGCCATAACGGAAATACCGAAATGTCCATCATCCAAAAGTCCTTCTTCCT
>JAKACS010000003.1 GCA_021821235.1 Bacillota bacterium | reverse complement strand
AGCACGACCCTTTTTAGTCTCAGATTATTTGGCTAAATAGAGTGAAATCTGCGGGAAAATAATAACAATAACGAGGGCAAGAATCATAAGCGTAAAGAATGGAAAAACTCCTTTTACAACCTCACCCACCTTTACCCTCGTTATCCCACTGACAACAAAAAGATTTAAACCGACTGGCGGGGTAATCATCGCCAATTCCATATTAATTGTCATAATAATGGCAAAATGAATCACATTTATGTTAAATAATGCTAAAACCGGGAGTAGGATTGGCAATGTAATTAAAATAATGGAGACAGATTCGAGGAACATTCCCATTATAAAAAACATTATATTCACACCAATCATAAAAACCCATTTATTCGTAGTGCTTTGTTCAATCCATGTAGCAAATGTTTGCGGTACTTGTTCAGTTGTTAAAAACATGCCAAAAATCATCGCGGATGCAATAACGAGGAAAATCATTGATGTCACATTAATGGATTCTTTGATAATTTCTCTAAATTTCGGAAAGGTCATTTCTTTGTAAATAAAAACGGAGACAAGAATACCGTATAAAGATGAAACAAAAGCGGCTTCGGTTGGAGTTACAGCACCTGTATAGATTCCAGTTAGAATAAGAACAGGTAGCATGAACCCCCAAAAAGCTTTCGCAGTCTTTTTCCAACGAATATTCATTGGTTCCTTTGGCAGCTTGCCGAAATGATTGATTCTTGCATGAATAATGGCGGAAATTAAAAGAATACCGCCTAACAATATTCCCGGTAGGATTCCAGCTGCAAAAAGCTTTCCAATTGATTGTTCTGAAACGGTACCATAGATAATTAACGGAATGGATGGAGGGATTAATATTCCTAAAGTACCTGATGCCGCCACAAGTCCCATGGCATATCTTTTGCTATACCCTGCATTGACCATCCCAGGAATCATAATGCTGCCAATCGCTGCAGCGGTTGCAGGACTTGAACCGGAAATCGCAGCAAAAATCATACACGCTAAAACTGTTATGACGGCAAGCCCGCCGCGAATATGGCCAACCCATGATTTTAGAGCTTCAATCAAGTAAAAGGATATACCCCCTTTTGCCATGATTATGCCAGCGAGAACAAAACCGGGGATTGCCATTAAAGTGGCGTTATTAAGGGAGTTAAACATTTTTTGAATAACGGTATAGAGTGTAAAATCAATCATCGACAAGGCGACAATACTGGAAAGTCCGAGACTAATCGCGATTGGAACCCTGAGTAAACAGAGAAGGGCAAAGAGCAAAAACAACACTAAAATCGGACTCATATACCTACCCCTTTCTTATCTGAAAGTTGTTCCGTTTCTTGCATAGATTCATATAACTGCTCAATCTCGCCGACTAGCTCGCGATGATCTCCCTTTAGAGCACGGAAAGATTTCACAAAGAAATATAATCCAAGCAAACCCATTCCGACAGGGAGGACAAGATACGGTATCCAAAGGGGAAGACCCACATCAATTGTTTTAATCCCCTGTTCCTTTGTAAGCGTTATCAATTCAATCGACGAGTAACCTAGATAAATTGAATAGAGACCACCAATAAGATTACTAATCACCGCAACAATCCTTTTTGCAGTTTTTGGAAGAAAATCAAATAGCAATTCTACCTGAATATGCCGATTATCTTTTAAAGCCATGCCAAATCCAATAAAGATCGACCAAACTAACAGAAATTCAAAGATTTCGGTAATCCAGGATTCCGGCGCATTTAAAATATATCTTGTAAAAACGCCGTATAGACTAACGATTACTCCCCCAATAAACAGCACTGCTGCAATCCCTTCCTCTAGGTGATCAAGCCATTTAAAGAGTTTCATGAAATCAACTCCTTTATATTTGAATTGTATCCAATCAACAATTGGATCTCATTTTTACTATACAAGATGACCTGTTAAAAATAAACACAAATATTTTTAATTTTATAAATTTTTAGATATTCACAACATTCATTCAATTTGATATAGTAAATATGTCACCCAGACAAAACATTTCCATCGCTTTAAATTGTATCCAAAATCCAAAATGAACGGAGGTCGAAAAATGGAATTGGAAATTAGCGAAATTGGAAGGAATACTTGCAGGAAAAATATTTTTTAAAAGTTCGTAAAGTTTGAAAATCCTGTTTGACAATTTCTATCCGACTGAAACGAGAATGGAAAAGATGGCAAGGTGAAAGGGAAAAGTCTTGATGTTCCTGTCAGTAGTAAAATTAACAACAATTTCAGAAGCTTTGGCGATAATGGCAGACAGCTGTGAAGAAGTATTTGAAAATGTAAGCGGTTACTATACTTCTTTAAGAAAATCTTTATCACGTCGGGTCAGCCAACTTTTTATCGACTCAGGGCACAAACACCACTCCCACTACTTATTTTTTCACAATTTGCTGAAGCGGATCAAAATCTGGCCAGTGAGGCAGACCATACAGAAATTTATCGTTAGATTTCGAATGATTTATTTTCAAAGGGGGAAATCAAATGAGAAAAATGAGAAAAATGGTTATGCTAGCAATAGCACTTCTAGTAGCATTTAGTCTTGCTGCTTGTGGATCTTCTTCAAAAGAAACCAATGGTTCGGCAAATGGAAGTAAAGAAAAAGCAAGTGATGGGATTCAATCAATGACCATTAAAATCTCCCACGTTGTAGCGGAAAACACACCAAAACAACAAGGTGCACTAGCCATGAAAAAATATATTGAAAAAGAATCAGGCGGAAAAATTAAAGTCCAGGTTTATCCAAATAGTCAATTATTCGGTGATCCTGACGAATATCAAAACTTGGTCGCCAATAATGTCCAGTTCATTATTCCGGATATGTCGAAATTAGTAGGTAACGATCCTGGATTCAATATTCCATCCATGCCTTTCTTGTTTAAAGATGATAAAGCGGCAGAAGCATTCTGGGATGGACCAAAAGGAAAAGAGATCCTTGGCCGTTTAGAAAAAGATGGTGTCTTAGGGCTTGCAATGTGGCCGAATGGTGCCAAACATATCACAAACAATAAGCGGCCAATTACCAAACCAGAAGATCTAAAAGGTTTAAAGGTTCGAACTCAAGGTGGGCAGTTACTTGAAGCCATTTACAAAAAACTTGGAGCAGGCAGTGTATCGATTCCATTTGGGGAACTTTACACTGCTTTACAACAAGGAACCGTGGACGGTGAAGAGAATACTTTTAGCAATATCGAATCAAAAAAATTCGACGAAGTTCAAAAATATACAACCATTGCTGGCCATACTCGCGTTGATTATGCATTATTAACGAACACTAAGTTCTGGAATAGCTTAAATGCCAAAACAAAAGAAATTATACAAAAAGGAGTAGATGAAGGAACAAAGGTTGCTCGTGATTCTGCCGCGAAATTAAATGAGGAATCACTTAAAAAACTGAAAGATCGTGGAAATACAAAAATCAATGAGCTTTCTACCGACGAAATTGCCGCTTTCAAAAAAGCATTGCAACCAGTCTATGATGAATGGGCTCAAAAAATCGGATCGGACATTATTAAAGACGCTGAGAGCAGAAACTAATTTTAAATCCCCCTAGTTTAAAAACGAGGGGGATTTTTTGCACCTTTTTAGCTTATATCTTTCAAGCGCTGACAGATCGCTTCTCCCACCTCTGTTGTTGTTGCATTTCCACCGATATCAGGGGTTTTTACTCCATTGTTTGTTACTTCCTCCATTATTTCCAAAAGTTTTTGCCCAATTTCAAATTCACCGAAGTGATCGAGCATCATTTTTGCAGTCCAAATTTGTCCAATTGGGTTAGCAATCCCTTTGCCATAAATATCGGGAGCAGAACCGTGAACAGGTTCAAACATCGAAGGATAGTTTCCATTCAAATTAATATTTGCTGCGGGTGCCATTCCAATGCTCCCCATAATTGCACCGCCAATATCCGTTAAAATATCACCAAACAAGTTGCTTGCCACGATGACATCGAATAGTTCCGGCCTTGTTACAAAAAACGATGCTAAGGCATCAATATGATAGGTAGCCGTTTGAACTTCAGGATAGTTTTGCTTTACTTCAGCAAAAATTTCATCCCAAAATGGCATTGAGTGAAAAATACCGTTTGATTTTGTCGCCGATGTCACATGTCCTCTTCGTTGTTTGGCAAGTTCAAAAGCATAGCGCATGGCACGTTCGGTTCCTTTTCGTGTGAAAATGGCATTTTGAATGGCAATCTCATCCTCACCGCGATGAATTCTTCCTCCAACTTCACTGTATTCTCCCTCACTATTTTCCCGAACAACAATTAAATCAAAATCATTTGGATGCAACAATGGAGAAGGAAGACCCTTGAATAACTTTGCCGGTCGGATGTTTATTACTTGTTCGAATTCTCTTCTAATTTTGATTAAAAGGCCCCACAGTGAAATATGGTCAGGTAGTAAGTTTGGATTTCCAATTGCACCTAAAAAAATAGCATGGAAATTTTTCAACGTATTCAAACCATCATCTGGCAACATTTTTCCATGTTCAAGATAATATTCGCAGTTCCAGGGGAACTCCTGAAACTTAAACTGCAAACCGCCATGTATTTCGGCAGCTGTATTTAGTACTTTTACAGCAACCGGTACAACCTCTTTACCGATTCCATCACCAGGAATGACTGCAATTTCAATTTGTTTCATCTTTAAAACCAACCCCTTCGTCCAAATCTAGTACTATCTATTAATTTTATAGCAATTTTCTAAACATTAACACTATTATACGGTAAAATTTATTTGTAACAAAAAAAACTGCCCAGTTTGCATATTTCACTGAGCAGCGTAAGTCTTATTGTTGAGGATTCGTATAATGGTAATCTTCGCGATTCACCGGTATAAATCCTTTTGGCGTATAAAAGCGCAATAAATCTTCGTTTACAACCTTATCGGAGGTAGAGAGTTTTTGTTCGACGATTTGACTATCTTTGTCTGCCTCGGCTTTTTTCTCCTCCCTTAACGGCTGCCCGGTAGTGGAATCATAATAAATCCCATTAACAGATGTGATAGTCGGACTGACAAAATCGCCATTCCGGAACGGCACGAGCTGGCTGTGCTGTTTCGATAACAGATCGGTTCCAAATTGAATATAATTCTTCGTATCGATCCCGAGCAAATGGAGCAGGGTTGGCAGAACATCAATCTGACCGCCATATTCATGATTGACTCCACCTTTTAATCCCGGAACACGGATAAACAAGGGAACCCGCTGCAAGCCGGCGCTTTCAAAAGGCGTCACCTCTTTGCCGAGAATTTGCGACATTGTTTGATCATTGTCTTTCGAAATCCCGTAGTGATCCCCGTACAAGATTATAACCGAGCGATCATATAATCCCGATTTTTTCAAATACGCAAACATCTGCTTGACCGCTTCGTCTAAATACCTCGCTGTTTGGAAATACGAATCTACCGTTGGAACACCCGTATTTGCTGGTGCAATGGTTGCATCTTTTGGATCAATGGAAAACGGAAAATGATTCGATACCGTTATAAATTTCGCATAGAATGGTTCTGGCAATGACTCAAGCAGCGGAATGGATTGCTGAAAAAATGGCTTATCCATAAGACCATACTGTGTAAGATCATTCGGATCCATCTGATAGTAGCTCGCATCAAAAAAGGAATTGTATCCTAGAGACTTATACATTTCATTGCGATTCCAGAAGCTTCCAGAATTCCCATGGAACACTGCTGACGTATAACCTTGCTGTCCCAAAATGGCAGGTGCCGCTTGGTAAGTATTCAAGCTTTTCGTCATAAAGGCGGAACCTTGGGGTAAGCCAAACAGCGAATTTTCAAGCATGAATTCGGCATCTGAAGTTTTACCATGAGATGTTTGATGAAAAAAGTTATCAAAATACTGCGTGTTTTTATCTTTTGTCAATGAATTTAAAAATGGCGTGACCTCTTCACCATTCAATTTATAGTTGATAAGAAAATTTTGAAAAGATTCAAGATGAATATAAATGACATTCATGCCTTTGGCGGCACCAAAATAAGCCGGGTTTGGCTCAGCATAATTCGATTTCGTGTAATTTAGCACATCCGTCACATCATTGCTATTCGCCAAAGCTCTTTGTGCAGTTGCTTTTGTGCTTTGCACAGCATCGTAAATTGTATAATTATAAAGCCCCAAATATTTAACAATAAAGTTTTTGTCGAAACCTCTTGTTAATAATTCCGGCCTAGAAATTTCGGAAAGACCGATATTGGTGAATGCGATCGTCAGCGAGAGCGAAAACAGGACGGGAGCTTTATACCGAACCGATTCATCGGTGTCTATTTTGACAAAACGCGCTACAAGCATGACAACGAGCAAAATGAAGTCCAGAAAGAAAAAAACATCATATGGTTTTAATAAGGGGGCAACACTGCTACCGACTTCGCCAAAGTTTTGCGTCTGCATCAACACTTGAATCGTAATAAAATCATTAAAAAAACGGTAATACAAAATATTGCTGTACAAAAGTGCAGATAATAGGAAATAAATAACGAGAAGCCAACTATATTTTTTCCTTGCTTTCGCAAAAAAAGAAAAACCCAAAAAAAACACGGATGATGCCAAAGGATTCAAAAACAACAAAAAGTGCTGAAATGGGTTTTGAACCCCCAATTTAAACTGAGTGATTTGTGCGATGTAGGTTTTGATCCAAAGAAGGAGGACGGCTAAAATAAAAAAGCCGATATATCGGTTAAGGAACTGGCGACCTCTAAAGATTAAATCCTTCATTATTGTACCTCTCTTTGCCTTTTACTCTCTTCTCTTTCACTATCTTACCAATTAATGATAAACAAGAAAAGCAGAAAACTTCAATGATTCTCTTTCAACCCTCATTTGCTATTGGTAAACTATACTTAAAACTGTACATACTACTGGTTTTCAATCGGTTTGGAAAGGAGATCGCTCAATTGAAAATTCAACCAAACATCCTTGTTTACCATCCAAGGGATGCAGCCATTTATGCTGAGGCCATCCGCGCTAACGGTTATGAATCCGTCCGCGCCGCCCAGACGCTAAAGGAGGCAGAAAAATATTTACCAGGAACGGAAGTGATTTTAGGGTGGAAATTTCCAATATATCTTCTAAAAAATCCTATCGCATCCACCGTCCGTTGGTTTCAATCGACGGGTGCCGGAGTCGATGATTTTGTTGCAGACAACTCAGTTGCCGAAGAAATTATCTTAACACGGATTGTCGGCCAATTTGGCAGCCCGATTGCAGAATATGTTTTTGCCTTTTTGTTATACATCACAAAAGACATCGACCGCATGCAGGAGTTACAGCAAAAAAGAATCTGGGATTCCTTTATTCCCGGATCGCTCGCAGGCAAAACCATCGGAGTCGCCGGGATCGGTTCGATTGGAGCGGAAATTGTTCGAAAAGCACGGGCATTTGATCTAAATGTTTATGGATTGAGTGCGAGCGGCAAACAGGCTGCCATCGTCGATCAACATTTTCAACCAAAGCAATGGAAGGATTTCGTTAAGGAACTTGACTATTTGATTTTAACTCTCCCATTAACAACCGAAACAAGGCACGTCGTGAACCGAGATCTTCTTTTATCCATGAAAGCTGATGCCTGCCTTGTCAATGTCGGCCGCGGCGCATTGATAAATGAAACCGATCTGTTTACCGTCATGAATGAGGGTTATCTCAAAGCAGCTGTTCTAGATGTATTTGAAAAAGAACCGTTGGAAAAAGATCACCCTTTCTACTCGCTGCCAACTATTTACTTGACCCCGCATTTATCGGGTCCAAGCACTGTTGATGGGGTCAGCCGATTTTTTCTTGATAACTTGAAGCGATACTTATCCGGTCAGCCATTGCAGGGAGTCGTTGATCGTATACTTGGTTATTAAAAAAGCTTGGAGACAATGATTTGTCTTCAAGCTTTCGCTATTATTACGGAACCATATTTCCTGCCGCTTTGTAAATTTGATACCACTCTTCACGTGTTAACGCGATTTCTGAACCTTTACATGCCTCCTGCAAGCGCCCAGGCTTTGTCGTTCCGGTTACAACTTGAATATTAGCCGGATGTCGCGTAATCCAGGCCGTTGCAATTGCCGTTGCGGTCACTTCATATTTTTTCGCAAGGGTGTTGATAACTTCATTTAATTCAGGAAAATTCTCTGTATCTCCCAAAAAGACTCCTTTGAAAAAGCCATGCTGGAATGGAGACCATGCTTGGATTGTCATATCATGAAGACGGCAATATTCCAGTATACTGCTATCGCGGTTGATCGCCTGGTCAATTTGCATGTTGAGTGCGATGCCGGAATCAATCATTGGCGTATGTGCAATGCTAAACTGCAGCTGGTTGACGACCAACTTTTGCGGCACATATTTTTTCAATAACTCAATTTGTGTTGGGTTGAAATTGGAAACACCAAAATAGTTGACTTTTCCGCTCGAGCGCAATTCTTCAAATGCTTCAGCTACTTCCGCAGGTTCCATCAATGGATCGGGGCGGTGCAGGAGAAGAATGTCTAAATAATCCGTTTTCAATCGCTTTAATATACCATCCACGGACTTTAGGATATGTTCTTTTGAAAAATCAAAATAATTTTCCTTTGCCCGGATACCGCATTTGCTTTGCAGGATCATTTTTTCCCGAATGCTCGCATTCATTTGAATGGCATCAGCGAAAATTTCCTCGCATGTTCCTGCCCCGTAGATGTCTGCATGATCGAAAAAATTAATTCCTTCTTCCATTGCCGTACGGATTAGCGTTTCGGCGTCTTTTAAAGAAAGTTCTTTCAGCCGCATATTTCCCATGACAATGTTTGACGCTTTCAAATCGGTATTCGCAATCTGTATGTACTTCATCTTGGACAACCTCCTTTAATTGATGACTCTTCTATTGTAGCATGTATTTCATAAAGAACGAACTAAAACGTATTCAAAGTTTCGAAAATCAAATAATTCCTACTTGACTAATAGGAATAGTTTATATAATATTGATGTATCTTACTACTCACGCTTTTCATCAAAATGAATGGAGAGAATGATCATGGTCGAAAATTATCCTGTGGTTTCGGGTGCAGAACCTTATTTTTTTAAGGGGAATCAAATTGGAATCCTGCTTTCTCACGGATTTGTCGGAACACCCCAAAGTGTTAAATATTTAGGTGAACAGCTTGCTTCTCAAGGCTATACAGTGTACGGTGTTCGTTTAACTGGACATGGGACGCATTATAAGGACTTAGAAAACTGTCATTATCAAGACTGGATCCTTGATTTAGAAAAAGGATATCATTACTTGCAGCAGTACTGCAGTGAAATATTTGTAATTGGCCAATCAATGGGCGGCACCTTAACATTAAATCTTGCATCAAGATTTTCAGAAATTAAGGGGATCATTTTGATAAATGCTGTAATAAAAACCATTCCTAACATGGAAGTTTATAGAAATAAACAAAAGCCACCCTATATTGATGAACCAGAACCGGATATAAAAGCGAAAGATGTCCATGAAATTACCTATTTTAAAACACCATTACGCGCAATCAACCAGTTACTATTATTAATGGAAGATACAAGAGAAAATCTCTCGAGCGTCCATTGCCCCGTTTTGGCCTTTCAATCGATTGAAGATCATGTCGTTCCTCCAGAAAACACTGATTATATCATGGCAAATCTTCAATCTTATACGAAAGAAATTATCCCCCTTATCGATTCGTATCATGTCGCTTCCATGGACAATGAAAAAAAGATGATTGCGAAACAATGCTGCCAATTTATTGCAAAAAACACTATTAAGTATAGCGTATTAAACAGTTTGCGGTAATTCTCTTAGCGAACGATCGCAACATAAAATAAACACTTTACTACGGATAATAACTGCAAAAAGGAAGCCGAAATATGGCTTCCTTTTTGTGTTTGGATTATTTTTCTGGAAGCAGCCGTTCGTCTTTAAAAGATTTCAATAATGAGACAACGATCAGTAGCATGACTACGGTAAACGGAAGAGCTGCAATAATCGATGCCCGCTGCAATGCTTCCAGTCCACCAGTCCAAAGAAGCAATGCGGCTGAAGCCGATTGGATAATTCCCCAAACAAACTTCACTCGATTTGGCGGATTGAGACTTCCATTCGTTGTCTGCATACCGAGCACAAATGTGGCGGAATCGGCGGACGTAATAAAGAAAGTACTAATCAGAAAAATCGCAAGCAACGAAAACACCGTCGAAAACGGAAAGTTTTCCAGTACTGTAAACAGCGCCACCTCGCTGCCGCTTGTATTAATGACATCCATAATTGCCTTGTTTTTAAAATATTCCCATCCCAGCACTAAAGAGCATCGCAAACCATGTCAAATAGCCAAAATCAGGGCGGTCACTGTCTTTACCAAGCCTGATGTTTCCGTATTTCGTAAAAATTAATAGAAGTGAAAATAGTAAAAAAACGGAAGCTGATAGCAAGTAAAACCAACCAAACTTTTCCAAAATTACCCCTTGTAAAATGGTTGTTACATGATCAAGATTTGCTTTTGGCAAAATACTTTTTGGAATTAACCCCCAAATAATAAACAGTCCAGTCACTATCACTGAAACAAAAAACACTGGTGATAACTTTTTCATTTTTGTCACAGAATCCCTCCAATTATAGTAAAATTGTTTCCTTTTCCCTCTATTTTATCCAAGGACATCCGCCCTATCTAAAGTCGCCAAAGATTATCATAACAGAAAAACAAGGTTATTGACAACCTATTTAATAAATATGAGTTGTCACTTTTAATATATCTTAAAATGCAAAAGCGATCCTTCTAATTTGGACGAAGGATCGCTTAGATGCACTTATCTGTATAATTCTTTTTTGCATTTTTAATTTTATGAAAACTCCATGGTGTTATTTCATGATCAAGGGGTGTACATTTAATATTTAGATAGAGCTAAACTATTTAGTTTTACTCCACCACACTATGAGAAAATACTAAAATTCAAGGATGTCGTAGGAGACACAAATTGGTTTGTTTGTTCTTGGATCTTTTGCTATTTGGGCATCAATTTGAAAAGCTTCTTTTAATACTTGATGCGTCATGACCTCTTCGGCACAACCTTCTTTGATAACTTTTCCCTCTCGAAGTGCGACCATATGGTGAGAAAAACGTGCGGCAAGGTTCAAATCGTGGATAACCATTACAATCGTTCGCCCCTGCTGTCGATTTAACTTTTCAAGAAGCTGAAGGATCTCCAGCTGATGAGCCATATCTAAATAGGTTGTTGGTTCATCCAATAGCAATAAATCGGTTTCTTGGGCAACAGCCATGGCAATCCAAGCTCGCTGCCGCTGTCCGCCGGAGAGAGCATCAACAGGATGGTTTGCAAACGCTACTAGATTCGTAACCTCTAATGCCCATTGAATGACCTTGCGATCCTTTTCCGATAATCTTCCAAATCCTTTTTGATAGGGAGAACGTCCAAAAGAAATCAGCTCATAAACGGTTAATCCGCTCGGTGCCTCAGGGCTTTGCGGGAGAACCGCCATCTTCTTGGCAATTTCTTTCGTTGGAATTTGGTGAATGGTTTTTCCATCAAGGTAAATAGCGCCAGATTTTGCTGCATGAACCCGGGCCATTGTTTTTAAGATCGTTGATTTCCCACATCCATTTGCTCCGATAATAGTCGTTATTTCTCCTTTATTGATCGTTAAATTCAGTTCTTCCACGATAATCTTATCTCCGTAGCCAATCGTTAGGCTCTCTGTTAAAAGTGAAACCATTTTGTACATATCTCCTTTATTTAGTAAGTCAAAAAACGATGTCGCGAGAGACCAGTAAAATTTCATTTAACTTTCATTAAGAGATAAATAAAATAAGGTGCACCTAAAATGGCGACAACAATGCCAACTGGTATTTGGGTTGGGGCAAGAAGATTTTTGCCAAGCGTATCAGCAAACAGCAATAAAAACGCCCCTAATAATGCGGTAATTGGCAAAAGGAGCTGATGGGCAGGCCCGATTAGGCGTTTAGCAATATGTGGAGCGATTAATCCGAGAAAGGCAATCCCTCCACCAGCAGCCACGCTAAAGCCTGCCAAAGCCACAGCAATAACAAGCAACCATTTTCTTTCCCTTTCCACACGAATGCCTAGACCAACAGCAATATGATCACCTAAATTTAGGATATTTATGCTTGCTGCTTTATAAATGGTATAGGGGATTAATAACAGAAAAACGACTGCAAGAATCGAAACAATTTTCCAATTAGCTCCCCAAATATCCCCGGATAGCCAAACAGCCGCCTGCATAAAATCCTGTGGATTCATTTTCAGTTGAAAAATGATAATCGCGGCCCCAAAACCTGAATTGACACCAATTCCTACTAAGATAAGCCGAACTGGGTCAATTCCTTTTTTCCACGACAATAGATAGATCGATAAAGCGGCAGCAAGTGCACCTGCTAAAGCAAAGAGCGGCATTAAGAAGATTCCTAACGTACTGATCTGATTCATTGAACCTTGGAAATAATAGATAAACAGAATTACAAAAAGGCCAGCTCCGCTGTTGATTCCAAGAATTCCTGGATCGGCTAATTCATTTTTTGTGATTCCCTGAAGTATCGCCCCAGAAACCGCTAATCCGGCGCCTATCAACAAAGACAATATCATGCGCGGTAACCTTAAATCCATTAAGATCATTTGATCTCGCGGTGTTCCAAAACCGATAAGCGTGTTAAACACATCGATCGGGGCAATCCGAACTACCCCCAAATTTAAGCTTATTGCAAAAAGAACAACAGTTAAAATGAATAATCCACACATGATGCCTACAAATTTTTTCTTTTTTAATGCAAATCCGTACATTAGATCCCTCTCCTTTCTCCACGAACAAGAAATAAGAAAAAGGGAACCCCAATAAGTGCCGTTATTGCGCCAACAGGGGTTTCATACGGGGCATTGACCATTCTTGAACCAAGGTCAGCCATGACGAGCAACAAACCGCCGAAAATTGCCGAAACCGGGATGATCCAGCGGTAATCCGAACCAATAAGAAATCGGGCAATATGTGGAACAACGAGTCCAATAAAACCGACCGGGCCTGCGACAGATACTGCAGCTCCTGTTAATAGCAACACGACCAAGACCCCCAGTGACTTGACTAAGATCGTATTTTGTCCGAGACCTTTTGATACTTCCTCACCAAGGCTGAGAATGGTTATTGATTTTGAAATGTACATTGCTACTATCAAGCCAATTCCGCCCGCGAGAAGCAAAATTTTAATGGATGTCCAGTTAAGCGATGTTAACCCTCCTGCATACCAAAAGCTCATATTTTTCGCCACTTGCGTTTGTAATGCGATTGCGCTTGATACCGCACTGAGCATCGAACCGATTGCAACTCCAGCAAGTGCCAGTTTTGCGGGCGTTAATCCCCCTTTGGAAAAAGCACCAATAGTAAAAACAAGCGCTGTACCAAGACCCGCGCCGATAAAAGAGGAAAAAGTCATACCTAACATTGTCACAGATGGAAGAAAAGACATCGTAATAACAAGTGCAAACGCAGCGCCGTCTGTTACCCCCATGATCGAAGGGGATGCGAGCGGATTCCGTGTAAGGCCTTGCATAACGGCACCCGAAACGGAAAGAAACGCGCCAACCAGCACTGCGCCAATCGCCCGCGGCAAACGAATTTCTTGAATGATTTGATGTGAGGTAATCTTCGGATTAAAATTGGTTACTGCTTCCCAAACAGTGGTTAGCTTAATAGCTACCGCACCGTAAGATATCGAAAATCCTACAAAAATAATTGTCAAAAGCGATAGGAGAACGATTAAAAAAATACCTTTTAATTGCATCATCGTTCCGTTTTTCTCTTCATTCAAATTTTCATGCATAACAAGCCGAAACAAAAATCTGACACCCTCTCCAGATAAAGAACACTCTTTTTTATAATGATAATCATTATCACTAAGTATAAAATAGAATACCTGCTCTTTTCAAGAACTCGATTAAAGAAAATACACACCCATAAATATCCTTCACAATTTATTCAAATTTTTTTCATTTCGTTTATTGACAGCATTATTGAAAATGATTATCATTTCCATTAGTGAAACGTTATCATAGGAGGATAAAAATGTTACGAAAAAAACGAGTTTATTTGGCTTTGACTTTATTATTTATGTTGGTTTTGGTAACTGCCTGCGGAAACTCTGGGGGTTCAAAGACAACAAAAAAAGAAAAGACTAAGAATGCAGCGATAACACTAAAGGATGCAATGGGTGAAGTCACCATTCCAGCAAATCCGAAACGAATTATTGCACCTTATTTGGAAGATTCACTTGTTGCTTTAGGAGTGAAGCCATCAGCTCAATGGTCGATTGGTGAAACAGTTTTAGATTATTTACAGCCAGAATTAAAAGGAGTTCCTAAAATTAGCTGGGATCTCCCAGTTGAACAAGTGATCAGCAAAAATCCTGATTTACTGATTTTCAGCTCTCCTGCTGCGATTCAAAAAGGGCAATACGAAGAGTATAAAAAAATTGCCCCAACGTATGTCTTTAAAGAAGAAGTCAGCGCAGATTGGAGACAGCAACTTTCCGAAATGGGGAAAATTTTAAATAAACAAACCGAAGCAAAGAAGTTTCTACAACAATATGATGAAAAAGCAGCAGAAGCAAAGGCAAACATCAATCAATCAGTTGGCGATCAAACAGCTGCAATAATATGGGTAATGGGCGACAAATTTTATCTTTTTGAAGAAAATCGCTTTGCTGCAAATGTTCTCTACAAAGATCTTGGTGTGAAAAAACCTGCTTTCGTTGAATCACTTGGCAGTGCAGCTGCTCAGTGGAATCCGATCACACTTGAAAAATTACCAGAAATTAAAGCTGATCACCTATTTCTTATCAGTAAAAAAGGCGAGCCGGGATTGGATATTTTAGCAAAAAGCGCTATTTGGAACGGCATCGATGCAGTAAAGAATGGAAAAATCCACGAAATCAATGACCCAAGCTACTGGACAATCAACGGAGCAGTCGCCAGTGAAAAAGTCATTGATGACGCCGTTACTACTTTAACAAAATAACCTTGATGAGCAAATTCCACTTAAGGAATTTGCTCCTTTTACAATGCTTTAATCGATTTTTAAATAGAAAGATGTGCAAAGGACCAATCATATGTGGAGAAATAAAAATGTATGGATATTGTTAACAGGTGAATTTATTGCTGGGTTAGGCTTGTGGCTTGGAGTAATCGGCAATTTAGAATTTCTGCAGGAGAAGGTTCATTCTGATTTTTTAAAATCATTACTTTTAGCCTCCGGCCTGCTTGCCGGGATTGCCATTGGGCCTTTTGCTGGGAGATTTACTGACCAAAAGAGCAAAAAAACGGTTATGCTGATTGCCGGGGTCTTGCGAATCATCAGCGTGATTTTTATGCTAATCGCTATTAAAATGGGCTCGATTTGGTGGATGGCGGCATTTCTCGTTTTGCTGCAGATTTCTGCTGCATTCTATTTTCCAGCCCTTCAAACGGCGATACCGCTAATCGTCAAAGAAAAAGATCTGGTCCAATTAAATGGCGTACAAATGAACGTCTCAACTCTTTCACGAATTATTGGAACAGCGGCAGGCGGATTTTTTTTAGTTATTATCCCTTTACCCATGCTCTATGTTCTCACACTTCTAGCCTATGTTTTTTTGTTTATCATTACATGGTTTTTAAACTTCGAAGAAAGGGAAAATCGATCAGTTAAAGAGGAAAGGATAAAATTGGAGAATCTGCAGCACAACGTTGAAAATGCAAGTTTCAGTGATGTGTTTCCAATCATGAAAGGAATACCGATTGTTTATATAACTTTAATGGTGTCCTTGATTCCTAACCTATTTCTAGGCAGCTTTAATTTGATGGTAATCAATATAAGTGAACTGCAGCAAAATTCTGCGATTAAAGCATGGCTCTATGCTGCAGAGGGATCTGCCTTTATGTTGGGGGCGTTTACGATTAAACAGATAACAGATCGAATTCCCTCGCAAATTATTTTATACACCTGTTCATTTTTGATTGGTCTCTCACAGGTGCTTCTCTATTTTGCCAATCTTCCCCTGTTAGCAGTCATCGCTTTTCTGTTATTCGGTTTTTCTGTCGGCTGTTTTTACCCGACGGCTGCTGCCATTTTTCAAATAAAAGTGCCAAGAAAGTTTCACGGGCGGTTCTTCTCTTTTCGCAATATGTTTGATCGGCTAACTTTCCAAATATTCCTAGTTACTTCCGGGTTTCTACTCGATCTGATCGGGCTCCAGCTAATGAATATAATTTTTGGAAGTCTTTCAATGATCTTAACCCTATTATTCTTTGCAAAAAATAGAACTGAAAAACTAAGTCACTAGAAAAGGAGTCGCTGGTAAAAGTGACTCCTTTAAAATGGATTCCTTACATTAACTAATCTCCCCACCGACTGCAATGATATCTGTTTCATTGGTTATTGCAGCTTCAATTGCGAGTTCCAATCCTTTTACAATCAGCTCCAAACTCATGCTTGGCTGTCCGGGATTGCGGACAATTTGTTCCGGAAGAAATGGAATATGGATAAAACCGCCGCGAATTGCCTTGCCACTTGTCGCCAAATAATGCATCAGGCCATAAAAAATATGATTGCAAACGAAGGTTCCCGCCGTGTTGGAAACGGATGCAGGAACGCCATTGTCATTTAATTTTTTCACGATTGCCTTAACAGGAAGTTTGGAAAAATAAGCAGCAGGACCGCCCGAAACAATTTCGCAATCAATCGGCTGGTTATTCTCGTTATCTGCAATTCTTGAATCGTCAACATTGATCGCAATGCGTTCCGGTGTAATCGCAGAACGGCCGCCAGCCTGGCCAACGGAAATTACCATTGCCGGATTGACATCCTCAATTGCTTCTTTCAAACTCTCAATCGCCTTGCCAAAAACAGTCGGGACTTCCCTCGTAACGATTTCAAAACCGGATATTTCTTTTCCATTTAACAGCTTTACTGCCTCAAGTGCCGGATTGACCGGCTCCCCGCCAAACGGATCGAAGCCGGTAACAAGTATCTTTTTCACAGTAGTTCCCTCCTTCATTTTCTAAAAATTATACACCAAGAAATACATCAACAATATATTGATAATCAGAAGAGGAATGGCAACCGGAATTTGTGCTTTGATGACAGCATTTTTATCCTTGAGCTCCAACAGCATTGCCGGGACAATATTGAAGTTGGCGGCCATGGGTGTCATCAACGTCCCGGTGTAACCGGCAAACATACCAATTGCGGCCATAATTGCCGGGTTTCCGCCATGCATTTGCACAATCAACGGCAAACCGATTCCGCCGGTGATGACAGCAAACGCAGCAAACGCATTCCCCATAATGATCGTAAACAGCGCCATCCCAATGCAATAGGCAGCAACAGCAACAAATGGAATATTTGTTGGCAGCACATCGCCAACCATTTTCGACACAACCTCACCAACACCCGCTTTAGCAAAAATCCCGCCAAGTGCCGATAGCATTTGCGGCAAAATAATCGCCCAGCCAACTGCTTGCATTAATCGGCTTCCCTCATGCATCGCAGCCGCTGGCTTGGCTTTTGTCAGCAATTGTGCAACAACATAGGCAAGGATCGTACTTAGGCCAAGTGAAATTAAGGTAACCATTGCCGGATCGACAAGATAAACTTTCCCAAATTGAATTTTCCCAAGAGTTAGCGAGCCGATAACTGTGAAAATAGGTATAACCAGTGCCGGGATAAAAATCTTACCCTGCAAGCGTGAGGCATGCTGTTCCCGCTCTTCTTTCGGTGCCTCATCCTGATTCCCACTTTTCACCTTGCCGATTGCCGCGATTACAACCATTACAAGAACAAGATATCCAACGACAATAGAGGGAACCATTTTTCCAAATAGGAAGGTAAAGGCAAAAATTCCCCAAAACAAAGTCGAACCGATTCGGCTCGGATGGTTTTTATCCATCGCTACCCGAATGGCTACAAACGTAGTAATAATTCCTAATAAATAATAAATATATTCAAGTGTGATAATTTTCATGTTTATATCGCCCCCCTTATACCGTCTTGCTGTTCTCTTTTTTCGCCATTTCCCGTTGAATGCGTTTGTCCATTACGCGAAAACGCCACATAGAAAGGAAAAAGGCTGAAATCGCAGTAGGAATACCCCAAAGCGCCATATCCCAAACACTGACATTCAACCCGACGGAATCATAGAACCCTTTCATCAATAAAATCGCTCCGGTTGCGATAAAAATGTCCTCGCCGAAAAACCAGCCGACATTTTCCGAAGCGGCCGCATGGGCTTTAATGTCCTCTTGAAGTTTTTCCGGAAGTTCCCCGTGTTTCGCTGACGCCGCACCTTCCGCCATTGGAGCGACAAGCGGCCGAACCGTTTGGGCATGACCGCCTATATTAAGACCTAGCGACGCGCTCAATTCGCGAATCAGCAAATAGGACATTAATACTTTCCCGGCCGTTGCCCCTTTCGCTTTTTTGATCAGCACTTCAGCCCTTTCTTTCAGACCGTAACGTTCCAAAAGTCCTATTACGGGTAAACTGAGGATAATCGGCAGAGACATATAACGGTTATCAATAAAAACCTGGCCGAATTGGCTCATGACTTCGTTGAAGGACATGCCGGATACAAGGCCTGTGGCAACCCCCGCAACCATAACAACGAGCAGCGTGTTCAAACGAAAGCCGAATCCAACCGCTACCAGCAATATTCCAATTAGTTTAATCATTTTCTCATCCCCTTTTAAAAAATCCTACTTACCTGCAGCTTGTATTTGTACATTTGAAGCATTGAGCTGGTCACGAATTTTCCTGGCGAAACGCAATGCATGGACTCCATCGCCATGAATGCAAACGGTGTCGGCTCCAATGGCAATGTCTGCACCCTGTTGCGACAGCACTTTACCTTCTTTTACCATTCGAACAACCTGAGCAATTGCCAGTTTGTCATCGGTAATCAGTGCATCCGGATGCCGTCTAGGTGTTAGCGACCCATCCGCTTGATACGTCCTGTCAGCAAAAACTTCACTTGCCGTTCGCAGGCCAACCGCTTTCCCAGCTTTTACGAGCTCACTACCTGAAAGTCCGAATAAAATCAATTCGGGATCCACTTTATATACTGCCTCGGCAATTGCTTCCGACAGATCCTTGTTTTTTGCTGCCATATTGTAAAGCGCGCCGTGCGGCTTAACATGCTGCAGTTTCCCACCCGCCGCTTTCACAAAACCGTAAAGCGCGCCAATTTGGTATACAACCATGTCATACGCTTCCTGCGCAGAAATATCCATATTTCGGCGGCCGAAACCAGCCAAATCCGGCAATCCAGGATGGGCGCCAATGCCGATCCCTTTTTCCAAAGCCAGTTTCACCGTTTTCCGCATTGTTGCCGGATCTCCTGCATGAAAACCGCAAGCAATATTTGCTGATGTCACGCAATCTAATATTTCTTCGTCCGTTCCCATTTTGTAAACGCCAAAGCTTTCTCCCATATCGCAGTTCAAATCCACCCGATACAAAGAAATCCCCCCTAGTTTAGTAGTTTCCTTTTTTTCTAAACGGAATAGCTATTCTTTTAAACTTAGTCCCTGTTTTAATATGCGTAATTCCTTTTCTCGTGAACGAAGCAGTTCCTGCGCTTCTTCTAGTTGTATCTTCTGAAAGCGAATTTTTCCCCCCGGTTTCATTTGTGCCAGAATAGGGAGATCAATGGTGGCGACCTGGGCAATCTTTGGATAACCGCCAGTTGTTTGCCGGTCCGCCATCAATACGATGGGATTACCATCTGACGGGACTTGAATTGTTCCCGCCGTTACTGCTTCTGACACAAGCTCTCGGGCCTCCGTTAATTGAAGCTGCGGCCCGCTTAATCGATAACCCATTCGATCCGATTGAGGCGTTACGAAAAAGTCTTCCTTGAAAAATTGTTCTCTTGTTTGTGGCGTAAACCAATCAAATTGACCACCGGGAATAACGCGGATTGTCGAGGAGGGGAAATAGTCCGGCAAAATTTCCTTACTAACAGACCAATCGCTGATAGAAAATGAGCTGGATCCCGCTTTTTCCGAAAGCCGGTGCATTCTTCGAAGTGCCAGATTTGAAGGCCTCTTTAGCTTTAATTCATCGCCATTTTTTAAAGCACGGCCGCAAAAGCCGCCAATCCCCGCACGTAGATAAGTGCTTCGACTATTCATTACTTTTGGTACATTAATTCCACCTGCTGCGGCCAAGTATGACCTGCACCCTGATTGGACAGCACCAAACGTGAGTTGGCTTCCTTTTTTCACGAATATTGGACGCCACTGAGAAATGGCGTGTCCATTAATTGCAGGAGATAAATCACCACCGCAAATCGCAATTAATGAGTCTTCCATAAACTGCAGGATCGGACCTTGCATCGTGATTTCAAGTACAGCATCCCCCTCCTCGTTGCCTACCAATAGATTAGCAACTCGTAAAGCGAACGCATCCATTGCACCGCTAACAATCACCCCGTGTTTTTGCATCCCAAATCTGCCTAAATCCTGGACAGACGTAAGCAATCCGGAACGAAGAACTTTCATGCTCATTGCCGCTCCCGCTCCTTCCACTGTTCGAATTCACGCCTTGAAATGGGATGAAAACGAACGATGTCGCCAGCTTGGAGCAAACTTGGCACACGTTCATTCGGACGAAAGAGCGCCTCCGGTGTTTTTCCGATTAACTGCCAGCCCCCAGGGGTTTCAATCGGGTAAACGCCTGTTTGCATCCCGGCAATCCCGACTGATCCAGCAGGAATTTTTAAACGCGGGGAAGGCCTGCGCGGTGCTTGAATGCGCTCGGACATGCCGCCAAGATACGGAAATCCTGGAGCAAATCCAATCATATAAACTAAATAATCCGTTTCCGAATGAATTTTTACAACTTCCTCTTCTGTAAGGCCGTTATGTTTTGCCACAAATTCAAGGTCAGGTCCAAATTCCTCTCCGTAGCAAACTGGAATTTCGACTGTTCTTGGCGATTGAGCTGGAATATCTTCCAATCCCGCCGCAATTCTCTCTATTTCTGAACATACCTCCTTGAAGGATCGCTTTACCGGATTATAATAAATGGTGACAGTGGAAAAGGCAGGAACAAATTCCACCATTCCTGGAAATGAATAATCTTGCAAAAAAGTAGCGAGCATCCTTACCTTCAGATGCGCCGCTGAAGTAATATGGGTGTCGAACTGAATCAACAATGCCGAATCACCCAAAGGAACCATTTTCATATGCAGTCTGAAGCCTCCCTTCCCTTATGTACCATACTCCAAATGATAGTAGGCTTTCTGTATAAAACATTAATATCAAAGCTTATTTTTCCGACAAAATTTTCGTGTGTATGCTATATTTCAATAATTCTTATTTTAAATAAATCATACATTCAGACGAATAAAAATGCAATCCTATTTTTAAAAAATGATATAGTAAAAATCTGTATAGAATAAAAAATCCCCACAACTTTTCCTGTGGGGTATATATGAAAATGAATAGATACTACGAATATACTTATTATCCTAAAATAAGGGTAATTTCGGCACGAATTTGCACTTCGAACATACCAACTCTCTTAAAATAAGGGAAATTCTACACGAATTTGCACTTCGAACATGCTTATTCTCCTAGAATAAGGGAAATTCGGTCGCGAAAGCTCCCTGAATACCCCTCATTTCCTAAAAAAAAGCGCTTTTACTGTCCCATATAGATTCCACATGCAAAGCCCCTTGGCTTACCAATTCTTTTGCTTTTTCTTTTGTCCGATTAAATACATACACTTGATACCCACGTGCCAGCAGCCTTTTTACCATTCGAGAACCCATCACCCCGGTTCCGATAAAACCAATGTTCACGTTACATCACACCTTTCTTTTTCAGCCAAGCAAAGCTGTCTGCACTTTTTTCTAGCGGTATGTACTCCAGTCCAACATATCCACTGTATGAATTGCTCAAATACTGATAAATCGTCTGGTAATCGACTGTTCCAGTTCCCGGTTCGTGCCTCCCCGGAACATCGGCTATTTGGACATGGCCGACATCACTCGCAAATTGCTTGTACAACTTCAGTGAATTTCCGTGTATCCTTTCTATATGGTAAAAATCAAATTGAAGCCGTACATTTGACAAGTTCACTTTTGCTAAAATCTCTTTTGCCTGGTGAAGATTATGTAAAAAATACCCCGGCATATCGCACTGGTTAATCGGCTCGATTAAAAGGGTTAAGTCATGCTTCGCCATCTCCGCCCCTGCATACGAGAGGTTCTCCAAATAAACCTTTTCTGCATCT
>JAKACS010000355.1 GCA_021821235.1 Bacillota bacterium | reverse complement strand
CAGTCGTAAAAGGTGAGAAAGATCCGAAAACTGGATGGGCTGATATGCAAAAGGCAATTGAGGGGGCTCTTAAATAATGAGCACAAAGCAAGGGAGGTTGGGCTGGCTATTTGCCAGTCCTTATCTTATATATGCAATCGTTTTTTTTCTGATTCCGCTCGTATGGTCTCTGTTTTTATCGGTAACCGATTGGAATTTAATTGCACCAACTTTTCGTTTTGTCGGGATCGAGAACTATTTAGCGGCGTTTAAAAGTCCGGGAGTACAATCTGCATTTTTTGTTTCGTTTAAATTTATGATCGTATTTGTGCCAATGGTGATTGCTTCATCGATGATTGTGGCATTAATCATTCACGGATTGCCAAAATTTAAAGGGTTGTTTTTAATTGGCTTCTTCTTGCCGTATTTGGCTTCTGGGGTTGTATCGTCACTCATTGTGAAAGGGATTTTATCCTATAATAGTCCAGTGAATGAATTTTTGCGAAAGTCTTTAGCTTTGGATATTGACTGGCTGGGGACTCCCTTTGCTGCTTTGTTCGTTGTGGCGCTGATTATTGCCTGGAAGTTTACCGGATATTATGCCCTTATTTTAACTTCCGGTTTTGAAAGCATTGGCAAAGAAGTTTATGAAGCTTCATTGATTGATGGTGTAAATCCTTGGCAACGTTTTTGGAAAATTACTTTCCCACTTTTATATCCAGCTTTGTTTACAGTCCTTATTTTGTCTATCGGTGTAACATTCGGGATTTTCACCGAAGTGTATCAATTAACAGGTGGCGGGCCAAACTTCGCAACGAACACATGGCAAATGGAAATTTTCACGCGCGCCTTTTCAAATCTTCAGGCTGGCTATGCTTCTGCTATTGCCATAATTGCTTCCGTTGTCACGTTTATTTCTATTTTCATCATCCGAAAACTATTAGAATTGTGGGGGAAACGAAATGGCTGGAGCTAAGAAAAATGGACTTTTCTTTCAGTATCTAATTGCCGTCATTCTCTTACTGATTATGATTTTTCCTTATATTTATATGGTATTGAACTCTTTTGCCGTATGGGATCAGGTTGATAAGAAATTATTCCCAAGCCATTTCACCTTGAAATCCTATCAATGGTTGTTAGGTGGAGGAGAAGCGGTTATTCCACGGCCATGGCTCCATTCGTTTTTGAATAGCTTGCTTGTATCGATTTTTTCAACATTGTTGATGATGGCTACCGGCGTTATGGTTGCGTATGCCTTAGCAAAAATTCCTTTTAAAGGAAGAGATACTGTCAATAACCTGATTTTATTTCAAATGTTTTTCCCGGCAATTATTTTATTAATCCCAACATTTCTTGTGATTCAAAGAGTTGGCATGTATGACTCCTATTGGGGAATGATTTTGCCAAAAGCATTGAGTTTGTGGGCGGTATTTATGTATACAAACTTTTTCAAGGCTATACCGGATACGTTTATTGAAGCGGCAAAATTAGATGGTGCAAGTGATCTGCAAATTATGGCGAAAATTGTACTGCCAATGTCAAAATCGATTACAACGGTTATTTTCTTATTTCTCTTTATGGAAAGATGGACAGAGCTTTTGTGGGACATGATTGTCACAAAGAGTGACAGCATGCTGACGTTAAATGTACTATTATCGCAAATGTTTGGACCGTATGGGGGATATCCGGGACCGATGTACGCAGCATCTGTGCTGCTGACACTTCCAATCATCATTATTTTCCTTATTTTTTCAAAAAAATTCCAAGAGGGAATGCAGTTTACGCTTAAATAAGGGAATTCAAAGTTAGCACTTTATAGTGGAGGTATGAAATAGATGGTCATGTTAACGAAAGGAAATGTTAAAACCTGTGAGCAGTTAGTAGAGGAATTTTTCATAAAGGAACAACAGTTTAAGGTTGAAAAACTTGTTTTTGCAGGGGTAGGGGAAAAAGATGTTTATAACATCACCGCACCTTTTGAGGATCAAGGCGAAAAGGTGATTGCTGGACGGGTTGAATCGCGCGATAGTGAACAATCTGATGTTTATTTCTTTGTTGAACGAAATGGGGAATGGGTGCCAAAAAAACATACACCAGTATTTGCGTTGCAGGATCCTTTTTTTACAAAAATCAGGGATGAACTTGTTCTTGGAGGCGTACAGATTTTTCCGCATCCGACAATAGAAGGTGCATTAGGATGGCGTACCGTTTTTTATAAAGGAAATTCGATTGCAGAGTTGCAGGAGTTTGCCAAGGGGCCAGATGGGATGAAAGATGTTCGATTAATTGAATTAAAAGATGGAAGTATCGGTGTACTTACAAGACCTCAAGGTGAAAAAGGCGGAAGAGGGAAAATTGGTTGGACTTGTATATCCTCACTAATGGAATTGACAATAGATACAATAAATGATGCGCCTCTGCTTGAAGGACAGTTTATCGAGGAAGAGTGGGGCGGAGCAAATGAACCGGTATTGTTAAAAAATGGCCTGGTCGGCGTTTTAGGGCATATTGCTTCGTTTGATACAAAAGGAAATCGTCATTATTTTCCAATGGTCTTTGGCTTGAATCCGGAAACAGGTGAATTTTCAGATATCGAATTGATTGCTGTAAGAAGTCAGTTTCTACCGGGTCCGTCTAAACGTTCGGATTTAGTGGATGTAGTCTTTAGTGGAGGGCTTGTTCGAAATTCTGATGGCACCGCTGATTTGTATGCAGGCATTAGTGATGCCGAAGCACAAAAATTAACGATAGTGGATCCGTTTTTAAAATACGAGCGGTAATAGAGCGCCGTTTTTAATGGAGGCAGTAATGATTGATTTGCTTTGTTAGTGAGGGTTTTATCTGCTCTATGGCTTTAAGTGCAAGCAATAGAGCTAATAACGTCGCATCGCAGAACTAGCGTAGGATTAAGTGAAAGCCAGAAAACAATTTTAGTTTACCGTGAAGGAGTTATTTTAATATGAAGGTATATCGGTATGAAGAGAACCCACTGATCACTCCGGCGGATGTAACGCCCCACCGGTCTGATTTTGAAGTCATCGGTGCTTTTAATGCGGGAATTACTACCTATGATGATGAAATCATTATGCTGCTCCGCGTTGCCGAGCGACCGATCAGCGAAGATGCCAAAGTGGTAAAAGCACCTTTTTATCAACCCGAAACTAATGAATTGGAAATTTTGGAATTTCATTTGGATGATCCGGCCTATGATTTTTCAGATCCGCGTGTGATCAGAAAAAATGGCGATACCCAAGGATTTGCTTATTTAACCTCTTTATCGTATTTAAGGATTGCCCGCAGTAAGGATGGCCATCATTTCACGGTGGATGACAAACCATTCGTGTATCCATCCAATCGTCTTGAAGTCTTCGGTATTGAGGATCCGCGTATTACGAAACTAGAAGATACTTATTATATCTATTTTAGTGCTGTCTCACCTGTTGGTGTCGGAGAGTCAATGGTTTCGACAAAAGATTTTGTTCATATCGAACACCATGGAATGATTCTCGCGCCAGAAAACAAAGATGTATTAATTTTTCCGGAAAATATTAACGGTAATTATTACGCAATTCATCGCCCAGTACCAAAAAGTACGGGTGACCCGGAAATGTGGATTGCGGAATCTACCAATCTCTTACACTGGGGAAATCATAAACACATACTGGGCTTACGTCCAAATATGTGGGATAGTGCCCGTTTGGGTGGAGGCGCCGTTCCGTTTAAAACGGAAAAGGGCTGGTTAGAGCTGTACCATGGAGCTTCTAAAGATCATCGTTATTGTATGGGTGCCGTTTTACTCGATTTAGAGGATCCGACAAAGGTCATTGCCCGATCTGACAACCCCATTTTGGAACCAGAAGCAGATTATGAGGTAGAAGGTTTCTTTGGGAACGTTGTATTTTCATGCGGAGCGGTCGTCGAAGGGGATGTTGTGAAGCTATTCTACGGGGTGGCAGACACATCCATGGCCTGTGCGGAGTTAAGTTTGCAAGAAATTCTCGATTCCTTAACATACGTTAAATAATTTTTCCTGCGCCAAAATCAACTTTATGATTTTGGCCTTTTATCTGACAGATGAACCAAATTTGTCAAAAAATAAGAGGAGGATTTATGGTTATTTTGTTGAAAATTGTTTAGTATGTTTTTCTTTTTCACCTCCAATTCCCCCGAAAGGACGATTCCTCATGACAAAAGAATATCTAGATTTAAAAATGGATTTTATGTTTAAGCAATTGTTTGGGAATCCAAGCAGAAAAGCGATCACGATTGCCTTCCTCAATGATCTACTTCACCGCAAAGAGGACGATCCGATCACAGATGTTCAATACGAGAACACCGAATTAATGAAAGATCGCGATGATGGCAAAACAAGCAGGCTGGATGTCTTGGAGTTTACCTCTAGCGGAGAGCGAATCAATGTGGAAATTCAAATGATCAACCAACACGATATGCCTGAGCGAGTCCTTTATTATTGGTCCCGGCTTTTCTCAGCTTCAATATCATCTGGCCAAAACTACTCCGAGCTTACCCCGACAATCATGATTACAATCCTCAACTACCCGCTATTTCCTTATGAAACGGATAATTTTCACACTGTCTTTCATCTTAGAGAAGATACTGAGCATTTCATCTGGAGTTCCCATTTGGAAATTCATGCGATTGATTTAT
>JAKACS010000354.1 GCA_021821235.1 Bacillota bacterium | reverse complement strand
TGGTGTTCTTACTGTTGAAGTAAGTGTAGATAAAGTCAATGAAGGCTTGGATGCTGCATTTAAAAAAGTAGTAAAGCAAGTATCCGTTCCAGGTTTCCGCAAAGGAAAAATTCCCCGCGGCTTGTTTGAAAAACGGTTTGGCGTAGAATCCCTTTACCAGGATGCTTTAGATATTCTTCTTCCGGATGCATACGAAAATGCAATAAAAGAAGCTGGAATTGAGCCAATTGATCGTCCGAGCATTGATATCGAACAAATCGAAAAAGGGAAAGAACTGATTTTTAAAGCAACTGTAATGGTGAAGCCTGAGGTTAAATTAGGCGAATACAAAGGCTTGGAAGTTGAAGAATTTGATACAGCTGTAACGGATGAAGATATTGAAAACGAATTGAAGGAAATGCAAAATCGCCATGCTGAACTTGTTGTAAAAGAAGACGGAAAAGCTGAAAATGGCGATACCGTTGTAGTTGATTTTGAAGGATTTGTTGACGGTGAAGCCTTTGAAGGCGGAAAAAGTGTAAATCATTCACTTGATATAGGTTCCGGTTCTTTCATATCAGGATTTGAAGAGCAACTAATAGGCACTGCTGCCGGGGAATCCAAAGATGTTGAAGTGACATTCCCAGAAGAGTACCATGCTGCTGAACTTGCTGGTAAACCTGCGGTATTTAAAGTGACTGTTCACGAAGTAAAAGGAAAAGAACTGCCTGCTTTAGACGACGAATTTGCAAAAGATGTCGATGATGAAGTTGAAACGATGGCTGAGTTAAAAGAAAAGATTCGTACACGTTTGGCAGACAACAAAGCGCACGAAGCAGAGCACCATGTGCGTGACACAGTTGTTGAAAAAGCAGCGGCAAATGCAGAAATGGACATTCCGCCAGTGATGGTTGAAAATGAAATTAACCGCATGATGCAGGAATTTGAACAGCGCCTGCAAATGCAAGGAATGAACATGGAGCTTTACTTCCAATTCTCTGGTCAAGATGAACAAGCCCTGCGCGAGCAAATGCAGGAAGAAGCAAAAACACATGTACGTGTAAACTTGACATTGGAAGCAATTGCGAATGCTGAAAAGATCGAAGTAACAGATGAAGAAGTGAACGAAGAGCTTGAGAAAATGGCAGGAATGTATAATATGACTGCCGACAATGTCAGAGAAGCACTTGGTGGAGTTGAAGTGATTAAATCGGATCTAAAACTTCGCAAAGCGATTGATTTCCTTGTTGAAAATAAGAAATAAAAACGAATTTGCCAGATGATAGCAACAAGGCACGATTTTGTTCGTGCCTTGTTTTATACAAAGATTCCATTACATATTATAATATAGAGACAGATCCATTGCATTTCTGGTTGGAAACCCTTATACATAAAGAATTTTTAAAATCGCTTTTGAGGGTGATTGATTTTTTAGCAATATGGATAAGCTTAATGAGAATATAAATTCTTCACGCTTCATTTATAACAGGACATTTAAAGAAACATCTTTTCTTTAAGCGTTTTTGTTTCCAGTCCAGAGAACAAATATGTTACAATGCAATACATAACGCTGAACTATTCAAAAAAATTCTCAACTATTTCTGATTTGCACGCTTTTTAGCAGATATAGACGTTTTCAAGGGGTGAAAAGTATTGTTTAAATTTAATGATGAAAAGGGCCAATTAAAGTGCTCATTCTGCGGAAAAACGCAGGATCAAGTTCGTAAACTTGTTGCCGGACCTGGTGTATATATATGTGATGAATGTATTGAGTTATGTACAGAAATCGTTGAAGAAGAGCTTGGAACAGAAGAAGAAGTGGAATTTAAAGATGTTCCAAAGCCAAGAGAAATTCGCGAGATTTTGGATGAATACGTCATTGGTCAGGATCAAGCGAAGAAATCTTTATCTGTCGCTGTATATAATCACTATAAGCGAATCAATTCGAATAGCAAAATCGACGATATTGAGCTATCGAAAAGCAATATTGTTATGATTGGGCCGACAGGAAGCGGAAAAACGTTGCTGGCGCAAACACTGGCGCGGATTTTAAATGTTCCGTTTGCGATTGCCGATGCGACATCGCTTACAGAAGCAGGTTATGTTGGCGAAGATGTTGAGAACATTTTGTTAAAATTGATCCAAGCTGCTGATTACGATGTGGAAAAGGCTGAGAAGGGAATTATTTATATCGATGAAATTGATAAAATTGCCCGTAAATCGGAAAATCCTTCGATCACAAGGGATGTTTCTGGTGAAGGTGTGCAGCAAGCTTTGTTGAAAATTTTGGAAGGAACTGTTGCGAGTGTTCCCCCTCAGGGAGGACGGAAACATCCGCATCAGGAATTTATCCAAATTGACACAACCAATATTTTATTTATTTGCGGCGGGGCTTTTGACGGAATTGAACCAATCATTAAACGCCGTTTGGGGCAAAAAGTTATCGGTTTCGGTTCAGATATCAAACAGCAGGAAATCAGCCAAAAAGAGCTGCTCTCAAAAGTATTGCCAGAAGATTTGCTGCGTTTTGGCTTAATTCCAGAATTTATTGGCCGTTTACCGGTTATTGCCAGTCTTGAGCAATTAGATGAAAAAGCATTGATTGAAATTTTAACGAAACCGAAAAATGCTCTTGTCAAGCAATATCAAAAAATGCTTGAGCTAGATGGTGTTGAGCTGGAATTTGAAGATGGAGCACTAAAAGAAATTGCGAAAAAAGCAATTGAACGGAAAACAGGTGCGCGCGGTTTGCGTTCGATTATAGAAGGGATCATGCTCGATGTTATGTTTGACCTCCCTTCCCGCGATGATATTACAAAATGTATCATTACAAACGAAACGGTTGCCGAAAACAGCCTACCAAAGCTGGTTTTGGAAGATGGAACGATTGTTAAAGAAGAAAGAAAAACAAGTGCATGAAAAAAGAAGCTGTCCTGAAAACTTAGGGCAGTTTCTTTTTGATTTTCTGAAACCATGGTTGTCAATCTTCGGATTTGTTGTTTATTCCTGCTTGTCAACGGAAATACTGAAAGGTATATACGAGTAATAGTTGCAGGAGGGAATACGATGAGTTGGACGGGGATTGCCTTATTTATACAACTCTTTTTCGGTGTTGTAATTGGATTGTATTTTTGGAATTTGTTAAGAAACCAGCGAACACAGAAAGTAACGATCGACCGCGAATCGCGCAAAGAAATGGAGCAATTGCGAAAAATGCGCTCTATTTCCTTAACAGAGCCGCTTTCCGAGAAAGTAAGACCTGCCAGTTTTGCCGATATTGTCGGGCAGCAGGATGGCATTAAAGCGTTGCGCGCCGCGTTGTGCGGGCCGAATCCGCAACATGTGATTATTTATGGTCCTCCGGGAGTGGGGAAAACGGCTGCAGCCCGGCTTGTTCTGGAAGAAGCAAAAAAAAATACGAAATCGCCATTTACAAACAGTTCCGTTTTTATTGAACTGGATGCAACAACAGCAAGATTTGATGAAAGAGGGATTGCCGATCCACTGATTGGTTCTGTTCACGACCCGATCTATCAAGGGGCAGGGGCAATGGGGCAAGCCGGAATACCCCAGCCAAAGCAGGGCGCTGTTACCAATGCCCACGGCGGAGTATTGTTCATCGACGAGATTGGCGAACTGCATCCAATCCAGATGAATAAGCTGCTGAAAGTTTTAGAGGATCGAAAAGTATTTTTGGAAAGCGCTTATTATCATGAAGAAAATACCCAAATACCGACCCATATTCACGATATATTTAAAAATGGGCTGCCAGCTGATTTTCGCTTAATTGGGGCAACGACAAGAACGCCGAATGAAATTCCGCCAGCGATCCGCTCGCGCTGCATGGAGGTCTTTTTCAGGGAGTTAACCGAGGAGGAAATTTATGAGGTTGCGAAAAAAGCGACGGATAAAGTGAACCTTTCCATTCAGGAATCAGGCTTAACAAATTTGGCCAACTATGCCAGAAACGGACGAGAAGCAGTTAATATGATCCAAATTGCTGCTGGCTTGGCAATCACGGATGATCGGAACTATATTAAAGATGAGGAAATTGAGTGGGTGATTCACTCCAGCCAGCTAACACCAAGAATGGAACGAAAAATCAACGATGTGTCGACAATCGGGCTTGTCAATGGACTTGCCGTTTACGGGCCGAATTCTGGTGCACTTCTGGAAATCGAAGTTACCGTTATCCCAGCAAAAGAAAAGGGTTCAATTAATATTACAGGGATTGTCGATGAGGAAAGCATCGGTTCTCATGGAAAATCAATCCGGAGAAAAAGTATGGCACGCGGTTCAATCGAAAATGTCATCACGGTTTTGCGCTCAATGGGTGTCCCTGCAGACGAATATGATATTCATGTCAATTTCCCAGGCGGTATTCCAATCGATGGTCCATCTGCCGGAATTGCGATGGCGACCGGAATTTATTCAGCCATTTATAAAATTCCAATCAACCACGAAGTGGCGATGACTGGAGAAATTAGTATTCATGGTAATGTAAAACCGATTGGCGGTGTGTATCCGAAAGTAAAAGCAGCGAAAAAGGCCGGCGCCAAAACAGTGATTATTCCAAAAGAAAATATGCAGTCGATGTTAAAGGAAATTGAGGGAATTACGATTGTCCCGGTTGATCATTTAACTGAAGTTTTTCATGTGGCGCTTATGAAGGAGT
>JAKACS010000353.1 GCA_021821235.1 Bacillota bacterium | reverse complement strand
GGCAGCTTGAACTGGCACCTCAAATTGCTGTCTCGGAATTAATTCCTTTAATTTTTCAACAATCACTTTGCCGCGGTCATATGCAAAGTCTTTGTGAACAATAAAGCTGAGCGCGTCCACTTTTTCACCATTTAATAAAATATCCATCTTCACAAGCTTTGAAGGTTTGTAGCCAATTAATTCATAATCAAATGAGGCATATCCTTTCGTGCTTGATTTTAATTGATCAAAAAAATCGTACACAATTTCGGCAAGCGGAATTTCATAGACGATCGAGACGCGGTTTTCGCTCAAGTACTGCATATCGATAAAATTCCCGCGCTTTGATTGGGAAAGCTCCATAATGGCACCGACATAATCGTTTGGAGCCATCATTGTCGCTTTCACATATGGCTCTTCCACGCGATCAATTTTTTGCGGATCCGGCATATCGGATGGATTATCGACCCGGACTTCGGTTCCATCGGTCATGATCACATGGTAGATAACGCTTGGAGCCGTTGTAATTAGATCAATCGTAAATTCCCGCTCAATCCGCTCCTGAATAATTTCCATATGAAGAAGACCAAGGAAGCCGCAGCGGAAGCCGAAACCTAAAGCCTGGGAAGTCTCAGGCTCGAACTGAAGGGCAGCATCGTTTAGCTGCAGTTTTTCAAGCGCCTCTCTTAAATCATTGAACTTGGCAGTGTCGATTGGATACAACCCGCAATAAACCATTGGATTTAATTTTCGATACCCTGGAAGTGGCTCTGTTGCCCCGTTTTTCGCGTTTGTAATGGTGTCGCCGACACGTGTGTCGCTGACATTTTTAATCGAAGCTGATAAAAAGCCAACATCGCCAACGGTTAACTCATCGCAAAGAACAGCTTTCGGCGTGAAGACACCGATTTCATTGACTTCAAACTCTTTGCCCGTTGCCATCATTTTGATTCGGTCGCCGACTTTTACGGTTCCTTCCATTACCCGGATATAGGCTACGACACCCCGGTATGCATCATATAGTGAATCAAAAATTAACGCTTTCAGCGGAGCATCCGGATCTCCTGAAGGTGCCGGAACGGTTTTTACGATTTGCTCCAAAATTTCTTCTATTCCGATGCCTGCTTTCGCCGATGCTAGCACTGCTTCAGATGCATCAAGGCCAATGACTTCTTCAATTTCACTGCGGACTCGTTCAGGGTCAGCACTTGGCAAATCAATCTTATTGATAACCGGAAGAATTTCCAGGTTATTATCAAGCGCCAAATAGACGTTTGCAAGGGTTTGGGCTTCAATTCCTTGAGCGGCATCGACGACTAAAATTGCACCTTCACAGGCAGCAAGACTTCGGGAAACTTCATAAGTAAAGTCTACATGTCCCGGCGTGTCGATCAGATGAAAAATGTATTCTTCACCGTCTTTTGCTTTATATTTTAATTGAACTGCATTCAGCTTGATGGTAATACCGCGTTCCCGTTCCAAGTCCATTGAATCGAGGAGCTGGTCTTTCATTTCACGGGAGGAAAGCGCATTGGTTTTTTCTAATATTCGGTCAGCTAGCGTAGACTTTCCGTGGTCTATATGAGCAATAATCGAAAAATTTCGTATTTTAGCTTGTCTCGTTAACTTTTGTTCTCTGTTCATGTGGTTCACTCCTACTATAATCGCCCATGTGCACTATTTTTGATTATAGCAATAGCAGCACAAAGATTCAACGAAAACTGGTGAATGCATCGGAAAAGCGGTGCCGCTTTGGGCACCGCTTTTTAGTTGTTGCTTGCGATCGAATTGATCAGTGACTTGGAGGCGCTTGCTACCCCGCCAGCCACTTTTTTCCCCATTTCTGAAAAAAGATTTTGACCATTGATTTCTTCAAGCTTTTGTTTTTTCGCTTCCAGGAGGTTATGACTAGTAAGATCAGTTGCTTTATTTGCAGCATCACTTCTTAAAGGCGTATTTGTCATCGTATTTTGCCCTGGCTGCCCCTTTAATTGATTCAAGCCGTTATTGGCAATTTGGATGCCTGCTAGCACAGATACAAACATAATAGAGACAATCGCAAAACTTCTCAGCATAAACATCTTCATTTCTTTCTTCAGCTCCTTATTGTGGGGAAGCCGGCTGATTTGTGCCTTGATTTACCTTCTCGGCCTGCCAGTAATATTCACTAAAAGCATCTGCAAGAGCGTCTGCTGAGCGGTCAAGTTCATCGAAAGTATTATCAACTCCGCCAAATTCGATTAGAATCGCCTTGTCGGACAAGTTCTGGTTGTACACACCATTTGATCCCGGCTCTTGTTTCACAATTACTCCTCTGCTCAAACCGTCCCCATATTTCTTTTTGATGAGGTTGTGAAGATCCGTTGCCAGCTTCAAGTTTTTTTCGTAATTCGCATTTTTGCCGCCGATCACGAAGGCGATCTTTGCATAGGATTGACCATTGATTTCAACAGTTGTCTGCGGCTTTCGGCGCGAGTCGCGGTGAATATCAATAAAGTATTTCAAATCGCGGTTCGAAGCGATCGCGGCCTGGACTTCTTTTCCAGATTCCTGATACGTTTTGGGCATCGTTGTTTTTCCCATAATATCTGTTTTATCTACTTCAGCGGCGATTCCGTTTTCTGCCAATCGCGCTTGAATTTCATCGCCAATTTTCGTTACATTGATTTGCGAATGATAAGCCAAATTCGGATCGGTTACGCCTTTTAAATACGGCAAGTATGATTCCCTATTATGGGTGAAGTAAAGATAGACAACTTTGCGCCCGCCTGTTGTTTGTTTGGGTGGCGGTAATGTTTCTTTTGATTTTGCTTGGTTAAGGCTTTCGACATTTTGCAGCGAGGCTTCGCGTTCAGCTTTCATAATTTCGACCGGCGGCGCCGATTCAATCGGCATATTCGTATAATTTGTTCCCTCACCGGCAACGACGATCTGCCCGTCAAATTGATAAAATCCCGGAAGCTCCCGGCCAAGCAGGCTGCGCGGATCGTTCAAATTAATATTAGTGGATAGCTTAAAAACTAAATTCGTTAGTTTCGGGCTTGTTTCCAAATCTTTGCTGACTGAAAGAAAATGATGGTTTTCCCAGCCCATAAGCTGATAGAGCATTTTCCCGCTGATCACATTGGCAGCTTGATTGACGGAAGACGATACTGGACGATATCCCGGTTTTAATGAAGTTAATAAACCGCTGATGGCAAAGACGAGCAGCAAAAACAGCAGCACAAATAGGCAATTTTTCAATAGGCTTGTCCCTTGGACGATCATAAATGTTCCGGAAGCCCTTTGATTCTTCATGGTTCCACCTCACTAACGATTCTAGTAAATCATATGACTTTACTAGAATTGATAGAACCATTTTATTAAAAGCGTGATCCGATATTCTTTTGTGTTCCAGTCCTGAAAACTGAATCGGATTTTAGTGTGCGATTACCTTGTATAATATCCGGCATTGTCCTGGTCAACAGCATGGTGCAGGGACGCATTTAAACCGCTTGCGATCAGGTTGGCCATGTCTTCGATAAAAACATCAACTTCTTTTGGTGTCACCATTAAATTATGCCCAAGCGGTGAGAGAACCTCATAAATGAGCTTTCGCTTTTCCTCTTCAGGAAGCGCTCCCACCATCCCAAGAAACGTTTTGCGATGCTTTTCTTCTGGAAGATCTTCATCCGTCAACTTTCTTCGCTCCCCGAAGCTCATTCCAGCTGGCGCCAATGCTCTCGATGGCCGGTTCCCTTCACGGATTTCCTTGCCGAAATGCTTCAAAATAAAATCAATTGTGTCACTTGTAATCGAAACCGCATCGACCACAGTCGGAACGCCAATGGCAATCACCGGGATACCAAGCGTTTCCTTGCTTAATTCCTTTCGTTTGTTTCCGACTCCCGAACCGGGGTGAATACCTGTATCCGAAATTTGAATCGTTGAATTGACACGTTCAATGGATCTGGAGGCAAGTGCGTCAATGGCAATAACAAAATCAGGTTTAGTCTTTTCAACAATCCCAAAAATAATATCACTTGTCTCAATTCCGGTTAATCCCATTACTCCGGGCGCCAACGCACTGACAGGGCGGTATCCTTCCTCAACATTTTCAGGCTGCAGTTCAAACAAATGGCGTGTCACCAACAAATTTTCACAAACCATCGGACCAAGCGCATCAGGCGTGACATTCCAATTTCCTAAACCGACAACGAGGCAGGAATCCTTTTTCTTAATGCCCGCTCCCTCAAGAAAATGGGAAAATTCATGTGCAAAAACATTTTCCACTTTTTGCTGAAGTTCTGTGTCTTGCTGGCGTATCCCTTGAACCTCGATCGTTAAATACCGTCCAGGCTTTTTACCTAATTGTTTTTCTCCTGCATCGGTAATTTCAACTAACGAAATTTTTATATCATCAATTTCCTTTTCTTTTATAATTACCCCTTCAAGCTGCGAAAGGTCTTCTTCCTGCTGAACCGATTTTTCCGCTAACACCATTTCTCTTGCTTCGATTGCCAGGTCGGTTCTAACGGAGTATTGGCTTAAATCCATTTCTTCCTTCATGACTATCCGCTCCATTCTGGTCGATACTCAAATTTTCCCTTTATTTTTCCCCCACTTTTAAAAAAACATTCACATGATTTTCCGATCGAAAACCAATCAAGTATTGCAATGTATGCCTTGGTTTGATAGAATATCTCT
>JAKACS010000352.1 GCA_021821235.1 Bacillota bacterium | reverse complement strand
AGGTCTTTAGATTTCGTATGGTACCAGTACTTTAAACCGTGTACAGGCCCTAGCGGGAACCATTGATAAAACAAATGATACTCTCCGTTAAAATAGGAAAAGCCATTCGGATCATTCAAAAGACCCATTTCAGGCTGAATGTGGTAGGATTGCCGCCACTTACACCCGTTTACTTCAGACCGCAGTTTTAAAAGTTCTTCCTGACTTGCCTCTTCAATCCGGCGGTAACGCTTCTCTTTTGTCCAAATCATAGTTGCCTAACTCCTTTACGGAATAAAGGAGAATCGACTGATTCCCCTTTCAATTTGATCGATTATGCCGCTTTATTTTCTACCTCAACAGCATTTTTTTTTGCGTTTCTTTTGGCTAACACAAGGGTCATTGTAAAAGCAACCACAATGGAGATAGCCATACCAATAACATAGTAGAGGATCTCACCTGGCTTAATGGAAATAATTCCCGGAAGACCGGCCGCTCCTAAGGCAACTGCCTTTACCTTAAAGAAAGTAATGAAGGCAGAAGCGATGCCGGCGCCAATGATCGCTCCAAAAAATGGATACCGCAGTTTTAAGTTCACACCGAACATGGCAGGCTCCGTAATTCCTAACAGTGCGGAAATCCCGGATGCTGATGCAAGGCTCTTCATTTTTTTATCTTTCGTAATCAACAATACAGCAAGGGTTGCAGCACCTTGCGCTACATTGGACATCGCTGCAATCGGGAACAGGAATGAACCTCCTGTCTTGGCAATATCTGAGATTAATTGAGTTTCAACAGCAATAAAGCTTTGATGCATACCGGTAATAACAATTGGCGCATAGAAGAAACCAAAGATTCCGCCGCCAACAAATCCAGTTGTGTTGTAAAGCCAAACGATTCCATCTGTGAAAAGGTTCCCGGCACTTCTTGTAATCGGACCCACAATCGTGAACGTAAGTGCGGCTGTTACGAGAATCGATAGCAATGGTGTTAATAAATTATCCAAGGCAGATGGCGTAATTTTCCGCAACCCAATTTCAATTTTTGCTAGAATGAAAGAAGATGCTAGAACAGGAAGAACCGTTCCTTGATAGCCAACCTTTTCAATCGAAAAGCCAAGAATATTCCATACAGGTACCTTGTGTTCGACTAATGCCGCACCGTAGCCATAGGCATTTAACAAATCAGGGTGAACCATAATCATACCGAGTGCAGCCCCTAAAAATGGGTTTCCGCCAAACCGCTTCGTTGCGGAAAAACCGATCAGCACCGGCAAGAAGACAAAGGCCGCGTTAGCAAATGTATTAATCATCGCTGCTAAGTCAGCAATTCCAGGGTTTGCGTCAATCAATGATTTTCCGGCAATAAATAGATCTTTTGCTGTTAGCAAGTTGTTCAGACCCATCAATAGACCGCCGGCAACGATGGCTGGAATAATCGGAACAAAAATATCAGAAAGCAATTTAACAAGCTGCAAAAGCGGATTTTGTTTTTTCGCACTGGCACTTTTAACTTCACTTGTCGACATTTCGTTAATTCCGACAAGCTGTATAAATTGTTTGTATACTTCATTGACAATGCCAGAACCTAAAATAATTTGAAATTGGCCTCCTGTTGAAAAAGTTCCTTTGACAAGTTCCATATTATCTAATGCAGCTTGATCAATTTGATCTTCATCATGTAAAACCAACCGAAGTCGCGTTGCACAATGTGCAGCAGCTGAAACGTTTTCTTTTCCGCCAATCGCCTCTAAAATGGCTTGTGCACTTTCTTTGTAATTCATCTTCATTCTCCTTTTTAATTTGACCTTCATGCTATATGGTACCGGTTCCAAACAAATCGTTAAAAACTCTAAATATCTATTAAAAATAGCTTGGTTTTAGGAACCGGTTCCAATCGATTCAAAAGAAAAGTGGAACCGATTCCACTTGCATTATAAACCACGAGCAACTATATTGTCAACGCTTTCCCGTTTCGTAATTTTATACTTTGATAGAATGACCGGAGCGATGGTTTGGCCATTAAGCAGTTTCACCATACTTTGCGCCGCAATCTTTCCCGCATCCGCGTAAAAAAATTTCACGGTTGTTAAACTGGGGTGAATGATTTCGGTAACATCGTAGCCGCCAAACCCGGTAATCGATAAATCGGCCGGCACCTTGATTCCTTTTAAATGAGCAGCTTTGATCGCACCAAGGGCAATATTGTCGGTTGCACAAACCAAAATTGTAGGATGAAATTCATCAATGATCGAAGGCACCTTTTCGATCGCTTCATCAATTTTAAAGCTTGTCTCGTAAAATTTTACTTCACAATCGTCCACTTCTTCAAGAGCCCGTTTAAACCCTTCCTTTCGCCTTACCCCCACGGCAATATCCTTTTCCGTTACGCCTAAAAAGGCAATTTTGCGGTGGCCGTTGGCAAGGATATATCTTCCCAATTCATAGGCGGCATCATAATCGTTGTGAATGACACTAAAAACATCCTCGTGTTGCTGGCCGACAAGCAATACAGGGATTTGCAGCTGTTCAAATGCTTCTAAATGGGCATCGGTTATTTGTGTTGCCAGCAAAATAATCCCAGCCACCTTTTGCCTTGCCATGCTATAGATATTTTCAATTTCCCGCTCCAAATCTTGGCTAGTATTGGAAATGAGCATTTGGTAGTTGAGCTCTCTTAATTGCTCATCAATGCCAATCAATGTTTGCGATGTTGCAAACGAATCAAGACGCGGGACAATCGTTCCAATAATAGTTGGCTTTTTTGCTTTTAAGCTTTGGGCAAAAGTATTTGGGATATAGCCTGTTTCTTTAATGACACGCTCAATCTTTTTTTTCGTGGCCTCGCCGACAGAACCGCCATTGAGGTAGCGCGAAACCGTGCTCTTGGCAACACCCGATAATTGGGCAATGTCGGAAATTGTTTTTATCATACTCGGATCCTCATTCTTCTATACACATTCGAATTTTTCTGCAAAGAAACGTTTGTTGGATTAACCCGGAGGTTCATGGGTATCTTAAGTATAAGATGAATTTTTTTTACACGAAAGAGTTTTCATTGAATTGCCATTGATTTCTTGGCTATATATTATTAAAATAATTTGGTGAGTTACTATCATTATATCAATGAATGGAACCGGTTTCCAAGGATAAAAAAGGTGGTTTTTAAAATATGTTTAATTTTTTCAAGAAGAAGGAAGTTGAAAATGATTCATCTATCATGATGCCGTTAGAAGGCCAAATCGTCGCGATTGAAGCTGTTCCGGATCCCGTCTTTTCGCAAAAAATGATGGGTGATGGCTTTGCAATCCAGCCGACAAATGGAACCATTGTATCTCCGGTTGATGGTGAAGTGATCAGCGTTTTTCCAACCAAGCATGCTGTCAGCCTTAAGTCTCAAGATGGAAAGGAAATTTTAATCCATGTTGGCCTTGATACGGTAAATTTGGGTGGCGAAGGCTTTACGGCTTTTGTGAAAGATGGCCAAAAGGTGAAAAAAGGGCAAAAACTGCTTGAAGCTGATTTTGATTCGATTAAAGACAAAGTTCCGTCCATCATCACGCCTGTGGTCTTTACAAACTTAAGCGAAAATGAAAAAGTCGTGGTGGAAGGTCAGAGTGTAAGGATTCAATAAAACTTAAAAAGCCAATCTAATTGATTGGCTTTTTTACTGATTAAAAATCTAGAGCGTATTCCACTAGCATTTGTTGATATTGATCAATCGACTCGATGACAACATATTCCTCATCCCCATGCCAGTTCGCTCCACTTGGGCCAAATTCGATTGCCGGGATGCCATAGGCGGAGAAAAAGCGGGTATCTGCTGATCCGTGCTGGCCAAAAATAGCGGCCTCCTTATTTGTTATCTTTTCAATCACTGGGATCAAAGCAGTGATATACGAATCATCGGGCTCAGTGCGGACGGGTTCCCCTGACATACCGACGGTCACCTTTCCATCAGTCGCCTTTTCAATTTGCTTGCGGATTTCCTCCTTCGTTTGCGTTGGCAAATATCGGATATCATAGGCCAGAATACACTTTTCCGGCACTTTGTTATAGGCATCTCCGCCTTGGATCATCGCCAAATTAATGGAAGGGGATGAATAAAATTCCGAATTTTCACCGACAAACGGTAGTTTTAAAATGTTTTCGTGGGTTTGGTATGCCTTTTCAATTGCATTGACTCCTTCCCACGGCCTGCTTCCATGCGCCGATTTCCCTTGAATTTCAATATCGACATGCATGATTCCTTTCGCCTGAAGGCCGATCCCCAGCTGCGTCGGTTCAGCACAAATGACAAAATCACCAAGGTAGCCTTGTTCTGCTAAGTATCCGGCACAATTGAATCCGCCAATTTCCTCATCCGAAACAATTTGAAGCTGTACTTTTGTTTTCAAATCACGATTTTTTAATTCAGCCATTGTGGCCATCATGGCTGCAGCCCCGGCCTTCATATCTGCTGCCCCACGGCCGTACAGCCTGCCATCCTTTTCTTTTGGACGAAACAATTCAGCCTTTCCGCTTACAACATCAACATGACCATTAAAAATAATTGTACGTTCCCCGCTGCCGATCTCGCATACCAGCATGTTGTAACCGTTGTTCGTTAATTTTTTCACAGGCAAATTGCGTTCCAACAGCCACTTTTCACAAAAATCAACAGCCCGATTTGCCCCTTCCTTCGTCGAGCTATCAATCGAA
>JAKACS010000351.1 GCA_021821235.1 Bacillota bacterium | reverse complement strand
TATGAAACAAACATCTTTTTTCCTCCCTCAATTATTCATACTTTGCAAATTGTTTTAAGAAACGCACATCGTTTGTATAGAAATGACGGATATCATCGATGCCGTATTTCAGCATAGCAATCCGCTCTACTCCCATACCAAAGGCAAAGCCGGTGTATTTATTTGAATCGAATCCGGACATTTCAAGCACATGTGGATGGATCATACCTGCTCCTAAAATTTCAATCCAGCCTGTCCTTTTACAAAGATTACATCCATGACCACCGCACTTGTAGCAGGAAATATCCATTTCAACCGATGGTTCAGTGAATGGAAAGAAGCTCGGACGAAGACGAATTTCCCTATCTTGACCAAACAACTTTTTCGCAAAAACTTCTAGAGTCCCTTTTAAGTCGCTCATGCGAATGTTCTCACCCACGACAAGACCTTCAATTTGCATGAACTGGTGAGAGTGGGTCGCATCATCGTTATCGCGGCGATATACTTTACCAGGGCAAATTATTTTTACCGAACCTTTACCCTGATGTTTTTCCATTGTCCTTGCCTGAACTGGAGATGTTTGTGTTCGAAGCAGGATTTCTTCGGTGATGTAGAAGGAATCCTGCATATCTCGTGCAGGATGATCTTTTGGCAAATTCAGTGCTTCAAAGTTGTAGTAATCTTGTTCAACTTCAGGCCCCTCAGCAATTTGGTAGCCCATACCAATAAATAGGTCTTCGATTTCTTCAACTATTTTTGTAAGTGGATGATGGTTTCCAACCTTGACAGGACGCCCTGGAAGGGTGATGTCTATCGTCTCCGCGGCTAATTTTTCGGCAACTGCCGCTTCTTCCAGCTTCGCTTGTTTTTCTTCAATTTTTTGCGAAATTTGCTCACGTACTTCGTTTACGAGCGCTCCCATTTTTGGCCGTTCTTCAGCCGATAATTTGCCCATTCCCCGTAAAACTTCTGTGATTGGTCCTTTTTTGCCAAGATAAGCAACTCGGACTTCATTTAGCTCTTTTAAGTTAGCCGACTGTTCGATCTTCTTTAGTGCTTCTGCCTGCAATTCCTGTAAACGTTCTTGCATGTTGTTTCCTCCTTCATTTGAATAATCTCGATTGATTAACGAAGTATTTTTGCTCATAAAAAAACCCCCATCCCTGGTAAGGGACGAGGTTTTATTCGCGGTACCACCCTTGTAAACACATGTTGCAGTGCAATTGTGTTCGCTTAATTTGGATAACGGCTTTTGCCGGAGCATCTTTACATTTCGATGGATGAAATGGTCCTGATGCCTACTCGGGAGGTGAACTTCCCTTGCCTTCTCCATAAAAGTGCTTTCAGTCACGGCACTTTCTCCCTAAATGGTTTATTTGCAAGCTACTCTTCTCCGTCAACGCTTTCGTCTTTTTTCAATTGTTGATAATTATATAATAAAATCAATGATGTTTCAAATAGTACAGCAGAATTCCCGCAGCTACGGCTACATTCAGCGATTCGCTTTTTCCATAAATTGGAATATAGAGATTGGCATCTGTTTGCGTAAGAATCTCCTCACTCACGCCATTTCCCTCATTGCCGACAATAAGAGCAAACTGGCTGCCCGGCTTGGCTTCTGTATAAACTCTTGCCTTTTCAAGCGCGGTACCATAGACAGGAATATTTTTCTCCTTCAATCGGCAAATCCATTCGGTTAGATCTCCGCTTGTGATCGGTAAATGGAAATGACTTCCTTGTGCGGAACGCAGTACTTTCGGGTTATATAAATCAACACTTCCTTGCCCGACAATCACTGCATCAACCCCGACAGCATCGGCGGTGCGGATCATTGTTCCTAAGTTCCCCGGATCTTGAACGGCATCAATTAAGAGCAAGCATCGTGCATCCTGAAGCACAGTGGCCGACTCTATTTGCCGGCAAACAGCATAAATTCCTTGCGGGGCTTCTGTATCGGATAATTCTTTGGAAATTTCCTCGGTCACATAGGTCACAGAAACAGACCCATAATCAAGGCGTGGCGGCAAATTCACTTTTTCCGAAATAATTAATTCTAGAACGGTATCCAACTGCATCAATGCTTCTTCCACTAAATGAAAGCCTTCGATTAAAAAGGTGCCTGTTTTGTCGCGTTCTTTTTTGGTTAATAGTTTTTTCCATTGCTTTACTTGTGGGTTTTTAACAGACTGAATCGTTTTCAAGCTTTCGTCCCCTTTATTAGCACATTTCTAATTTTTATATTATAGCGCAAGGAAAATACATAATAAAACGAAAATAAGAGAAAATATACGAAGAATCACGAATAAAGGAGTGAACAGTAATGAACTTAAATTTGCGCAATGCAATTATTCACAATGTTTCCGGCAACACAAAGGATCAGTTAGAGGACACGATTGTTGATGCTATTCAAACCGGCGAAGAAAAAATGCTCCCTGGTCTTGGGGTCCTGTTTGAAGTCATCTGGCAAAACTCTTCGGAACAAGAAAAAAATGAAATGCTTGACACCTTAGAAAACGGGTTAAAAAAATAATAGGCACACCCGGCTGCCAAATCAGGCAGCTTTTTTTCGGTAAAAAAAAGCGAGTGTTTCGTACATCCAACACTCGCTTTTTGATTTATTCAAAGGTAATTTTGTCAACCGTTTCGCGATCGAGGCGTTTAATCACTTCGACGATCAGCTTGACGGCATTTTCATAGTCATCGCGGTGGAGCATCGCTGCGTGTGAATGGATATAGCGGGTGGCAATCGTAATCGCCAATGCAGGGACACCATTATGGGTTAAATGGATCGAACCGGCATCCGTGCCGCCGCCGGCAATCGCATCGAATTGGTATGGAATATTCTGTTCATCCGCAACATCTGTCACGAAATCACGCAAGCCTTTATGAGAAACAAGCGATGCATCGTAAAGGATAATTTGCGGTCCTTTGCCCATCTTGCTGAGCGCTTCTTTTTCAGAGATTCCTGGCGTATCACCGGCAATACCAACATCGACAGCAAAACCAATATCCGGCTGAATAGCAGATGTTGCGGTACGAGCTCCGCGCAGGCCTACTTCTTCCTGAATTGTACCAACACCGTAAACAACGTTCGGATGATCCACGGCTTTTAATTGTTTTAACACGTCAATGGCAATTGCACAGCCGATCCGGTTATCCCATGCTTTTGCAAGCAACATCTTCTCGTTGTTCATCACCGTAAACTCAAAATAGGGAACCACCATATCTCCAGGCCGGACACCCCATTGCTCCGCTTCTTCACGGCTGGAGGCGCCAATATCAATGAACATCTCTTTGATTTCAACTGGTTTTTTTCGTGCTTCCGGCGATAAAACATGGGGCGGCTTTGAACCGATGATTCCGGTTACATCCCCATTTCGAGTTACAATCGTCACCCGCTGGGCAAGCATGACTTGCGACCACCATCCGCCAACTGTCTGAAAGCGCAAAAATCCTTGCTCATCAATTTGGGTAACCATAAAACCAACTTCATCAAGATGTCCGGCAACCATGATTTTTGGTCCGCCTTCCTTGCCGGTTTTTTTCGCAATTAAGCTTCCCAGGCCATCATAGGTGATTTCATCTGCAAATGGCTCTATGTATTTTTTCATTACTTCACGCACTTCACGCTCATTGCCGGGGATTCCCTTTGCATCGGTTAAGTCTTTTAACATTGTTAAAGTCTCATCTAATTTTGCCAAAGTCTGACCTCCTATTTCGTATCGAATATACACATTTATTATAGCAATTGTAGAAACTTTCTACTAATAATTGTTCTCTTGCCTTTTATAATTTACTTCATTTTTTTGAATATATGCTTGTTCAATTTCTTCGTCCGCTATTCCTAACTGAACAGCTAATTGCAAATACTGTTCGACCACGGCAACATAGTTATCAAAACTCTTGGTTATTTGGAAAGCGCTCACTTGTTGATAAATTTTTAAAAATTGCTCATTTACTGTTCGCCCGGATGATAGAGTGTCAACAGCGCTCAGCCGCTCGTCAAAACCGCATTCAAGTCCCAGCGATAAAATAAAATGTATCCCGTCAACAAATTCCTCTAAAATAACTTGTTTTTCTGAAGAGGGTTTTACACTCCAAAATTTAAAACTCCGTGTTTCGTTTGCTAGTTCGCCAATTTCCACCAGGAGTGCAAGGATTTTGCGATCGAATAAATCTTCATTCTGCAAACCATGGTTTTCTTCAATGTACCGGTCGAGTGCCTTTTGCATCTTAAATAAATTTTCCAACTGCATATTCATCATCCTTTCATTATGCAATAGTATACCAAATTGAAACTTTTTCGAAAAAAAACATAAATTGGATTATTTTAAAAAATAGAATCCAACGAATAGGATTTCCAAAATCGCAAGCAACGGAAAACCTAATTTAAATGAGATATGTTTGGTTTTATGGCGGAAAAGCTTCATGCCGATTGTTGTCCCTACTGCTCCCCCAAATAAAGCCACAAGCCACAAGGTTTTCTCGGGTATCCGGTATTGATGGTTTTTTGCCCTTTTTTTGTCATTCCCCATTGCATACAAGCCAATGATATTCATGATAATGTAACCTGCTGCCACAAAAGTGGTCATTTTTCCTTCTCCTCCCCGTTGTTACACAAAAAGCCATCCTCATGATGAGAATGGCTCTTTTACTATTTTATTTATTGAATTGCTGTTTTGCCGTGTTTGCTAATTCAGTGAAGG
>JAKACS010000350.1 GCA_021821235.1 Bacillota bacterium | reverse complement strand
ACTCAGGCTTCATCTCGCAGGAATTTTCCCGAAATTTAGGCTTAAAATAATCTTTTGTTCCGCTCTTTGAAAGATGTCCTGTGAGATGATTTGATAAAATCGTAAAGATTTTAGGTAATAATAAAGCTTTGCAGCTGTATTCGTATCAATATTTGGCATGTTGCCTAGTTTTTCAATTTCAGTTTCATCCGAAACAATTTCTAAGTTTAACAGGTTTCGTTGTTCACTCTGTAGGCATTCTTCCGCATAGTGGATAATGTCGTCCTTCCGAACTTGATACATTCTGCTACCATGTTTCTTACCGCCAAATAACCCTTTTTTAGCACCTTCTAAAATTTTATAATAATGGGATTTATCGCCCTTATTTACGATGCGTAAAATGCGCAAAACAATTTCATTCGCTTCAGGGATTGTAACATAGCCCGGGTCCAAATGATATTTTTTCACCAACCATAATCCCCCCAAAACCTTATTACTATGTTGTATGGGTAATTTGAAGGTTTTATTACTCAAAATTTAAAATGGAAGGTTGGAGTGAGTCATAGGAGCACCCTGAAATTTCTTATCCGATTGCTATAAAAATGATAGAATGGAATTGCAGCTGAATCGCGTGAGGGTTTTTTCATAAAAAATAAATAACCGACAACTGGCATCTTGACGATAACAATTGCTGGGAGAAGTATTACCAGTACATTTCATTTGTTTGATGTATTCATTACTACATAAAATGACTCTCGGGGAGAAGTGAAACTTGGGAACATGAAGGCTGTTCTGGTCATGGTTGATGCGACAATAAGAATCCAAAAAGAACTGTCCCCGTGTTTCCGGAAAGTGGTGATTTTCTTTGTTGAAATTGGGTTTAAAAGGCTCATATCAGCCAGAACAGCTATATGACCGTCTAAAGTACAAACCGGATATTATCGAATTGCATTTGAATGAGGATGATTTGTTTGGTGACAAACGAAAACAGTTGGAAACTACCATCTCGATGTTACTGAGCCAGGGGTATGAGGTTTTCTTGCATCATCCGTCCAAATATAGAGGCAGATTTTTAACTATTATCCACGAACGGCAAGAGGATTATCTTTACTATCATTTGTCTTCCCGAATTCTTGCGGAAATTTGTTCTACTCATTCGATTCGGTGTGTGATTCATCCCCATTACATTAAATCCGAAACGACGATTATCAATAGCGAAAATACGCAAAAGATGGTGCGTGAAATGGAGGCAATTTTGTCATATGGAAGAGAAGCTTTTTTATGGGAGAATTCCATTTTTGGCCCTTTTACAGCGGAGAATCCCAGGTGGTTTGAGGATTTTGTCAAGCCTTTGAATTTGCCTTTGGCTTATGACATCAGCCATGCCTTTATTTCGTTTAAAGGGGATAATCGGCTGCTTGTGGAGCAGATCGAGATGCTCGATCCTTATATTGCCTATTTTCACGTCGTTGACAGCGAAGGAAAAACCCATGATGGTTTGCCGCTAGGAGAGGGGCGCATTCAATGGGAGCCCATTATTCCATTTTTGCTAAACAGACCGTACATCTATGAAATTGCTCTTAAAGATCAGGCAGATGCCACCGAAATGGTTAAAAGCCATCTATATCTTTGTGCGAGGAACCATCCGAATTTTGTTGAAGAATAGCGGAGAGGAGCCAACCCATTTAAATTCAACACGGCTTGCGGTAGCAAGCTTTATTTTCGCTTGAAGGTATGTGATTAAAAAGAGGTTTCTGAAATGCAAGAGGTTCAGGGACAGATTCCGTGTTTTTGTGGATTTAAAAACGGGAGAACTGTCCCCGAGGCTTTGCACCGTTACTTTCCTTTTTTCTTTTTTGATGGATCGGCAACCAGTTTGTTTTTTGGAATGGTTTCCAAAGTGAGTTGGATATGAATATTTTTTTCATCTATACGACTCACATTTGTAACTTTTCCTTTGCGGCCTTTAATTTTTAGATCGTCACCTTCAGAAGGAACACTTTTCAGCAGCTGGGTTAATAAAAGATTTTTGTTTTCAAAAAAAGAAACGACAAACATTTCGGTTCCCCTCGCATTTCAAAATGGTTATAGTGCATTTTTCATATAAAATATGTGGGGAACATTTGCTTTAGACCCTTTGATCATAAAAAATGCGTCTTTTGTCACTGGTTCTTGTTTCAACAGGGGCTCAGTGGTGTCCTGCGATAGAAACCAAAAGAGCCCCAAACCGTTTATTCGATCTTTCTTCTTTGCAGTTTCCGTCTGGCGTTGCTCCGCCACTGTTTGACGGCTGAGACAGTGACCTGTTCCCGCTGGGCGATTTCCCGGATTGAAAAACCATTTAAACAGGTGTAAAGTAACCACTTTGATTCTTTTTCGGTTAAATCGCTGCAAAAGGACTGCAGGAAGTCTGTCTCAAAAGGCGTTCCTGGCTGCTCATCCCGGAGGGTGTCCCAATAGGCTTCATCCGGGTAAACGGATCGTTCTTCTTGTTTTTTTGATTTTGACAACTCCGTCATGATTTTTCCTTTTATAAACGAATACGCATAGCTTGTTAAGCTACCTTTTGATTTATCAAAGTTGGTGCAGGCTTCCCATAGGGCAATCAGTCCTGTTTGATAAAATTCATCTTTGTTTTTGTAAATGTGCAGGCTGTTGATGATTTTGTAAATCATTGGGGTATACTGCTCGGCGATCTGTTCAAAACATGCCAATTCCATTTGCGAATCCCTTCAGGATAGCGCGCTTCCACTGTATTCCCGGGTATCTTTAAGATAGCGCGAACAAATCCTGACTGCGAATGAGCATTTTTCATTTTTGCTGCTGAAAAATGCTCATTTAAGCCAAAATGGAGCATCATTTGAATGAAAGGGACAAGGGGACAGGTTCATTGTCCTAAAAAATACCTTTTTCGTATTGAAAGGGCAAATACGTGATGTTTTCCCTTATTTCTAACGGAAAAAGACAGATTCGAAAACAAAAAACCACCCAATGCCGTAATTAGCAAAAGGGTGGTTCGCCTGAATTATTTAACAACCGCCACTCTGAAGGTATAGGTTGCAGAAGAAGTGTTGTACGGATTGATTCTCGTGTTTGGTTGTTTCCGCTGAAAGAAAGAGATTACTTTTTCGGAATTTCACATCCATTTTCATCACAAATCATACCGTCTTGTTCATTTAAAATGGTGATTTCATCTGTTGCGATGATCTTTTGGATGGCCTGAACAAATACTTCCGTTGGCTGGGCGCCGGTCAGAGCGTACTTTTTGTTGATCAGGAAGAATGGGACAGCCGTGATGCCGTATTCTTTTGCTGCCTGCTCGTCTGCACGAACGGCTTCTGCCATCTCATCGCTTGCGAGCATGGCTGTTACGGCTTCGCGATCCAAGCCAACTTCTGCTGCTAAATCAGTTAATGTTGCATGATCGCCAATATGCTTCGATTCGGTAAAATAGGCACGTAAAATGCGCTCTGTCATCTCACTCATTTTCCCTTGCGCTTTGGCAAACATCGTCAATCGGTGAGCGTCAAAGGTATTGGTTAAAATCTGGTTGTCCAGTTGATAATCGAGCCCCACTTCCTTTGCCATCTGAACGATATTTCGGGTACTGGTTCTTGCCTGTTCCATACTCATTCCATATTTTTCTGATAATTTTTCGTAAATGTTTTCTTTCACATCTCTTGGGGATGTTGGATCCAATTCGAAGCAACGATAGACAACTTCGATCGGATGGTCTATTTTCTGAATGGCGTCCTCCAGACGCTTTTTGCCAATATAGCAAAATGGTCAAGCAAAGTCGGTCCACATTTCAATCTGCATGCTTTAATCCCTCCTTGAAGTGACTTCTTATCATAGTATAGCGAATCTGCTTGTGTTTAACGAATAATCTGTTTAGGACTGTTGTATATATAGTAGTTAAATGGGGAAATAAAAGGTAATGACTGATTTTCGGTGGTTTGGTGATTCGATCAGGATCTAAAAAGGTTAACAATCATGTCAATGGCATAAAGGGGAATGTTCATTTAATCATTCACAAGAGGGTGATAACATGGTCAAAATCAAAGATGTGACAGAAGCACTCAACAGCATTGATCATGAACTTGCACAAAAATGGCAATCCAATGATTTGATCAAAAAGAACTTGGCCACTAGTTACGAGTATTGGTTAGAGGACACCGGGATCCCCATCCCATTAAAGGACTACATTCTTCAATACATTGAAAACGCTCCTTTTCTTGGTGACATTTTTACGTTGGAATAAGATCTACTATTCCGACACTTGGGAAGCTGTCCATTGTGGAAAACTTTAAATTTATCAGGAAATTCTTAAAATGACTTTAACGAATTGTGCACCTGTCCGATATTAACATGGGACGGCTCTTGTGTTCGCTTTTGCGTTGGCGGCACCGCAAGAACCGTCCCTAAATTTTCAGAAGAGGGGTACATTTCAACATGAAAAGCGTTTCAAGGTCAAAAAGTTTTCATTTAAGTATTCGAAAAAAATTATTGCTGGCATTTTTATTCATTTTACTCATTCCTTCCGTTTCAATAGGGGTTACGGCATACCTGAATGCGAAAGAAAAAATTCAAGAAAAAATTCAATTTAGTTCCCAGGAAAATGTCGATATGATTAATCGTTATTTAACAAGCTACATAAAGCCGAAAGTACACGATGTCTCCTATTTTGCCAGTCTTCTTCACCAATCCTCCTATT
>JAKACS010000349.1 GCA_021821235.1 Bacillota bacterium | reverse complement strand
GGGAGGTTTTGGCTAACGCCAACCGACATTCATCTCCCCCTTATCGTTGGGCTTCGCCCTTCACACGAAGAGGGAGTCTTCTGTCGGAGAATGATAAAAAATAAGACAAGGCGAATCAATCGATTCATCATCATAGCAGGTTTAATCGGCTTGTTTTTTCTTGCTTTAACCTTTCTAAAACGATAAATCTTTGTAATCGCCACCACGCCCCGTTCTTTATGAATTTAATATTCTGTAAATTAATTTGTGTAAAGTTCATAAATATTTCACATTTGCTAGTCATATTCTATAATTCTTTATTAAATTTGTGTATATTTTATGCAGGAGCCTAATAATAAAAAAAAGAAACAAACAAATCGAAATCGAGATGTTTGTTTCAATAACCAAACCTAACATTATTTTGCATACCGAACAATAGTCAACATCCCACCCAGCCCTTTTGAATGGACGTTTGCTGTGTGATGTGGTTTATGGCAATGAAACACCCAGTTGCCAGGATTGTTAGCATAAAATTCAATATCCCACGTTTCACCAGGGGCAACATTGATCGTGTTTTTTTTCAGCCTTGAGTAACTTGGAATTGCATTGCCATCCGCTGCCGTTACAAGAAAATCATGGCCGTGAAAATGCATCGGATGGGAATCCATACTTAAATTACCTAAACGCAGCCTGACTCGATCACCATAGCGGACAACCAGCGGATCTGTATTCGGATAGGCTTTTCCATTAATCGTAAAATAATTATACGTCATTGCTTCTGGATCAATTTCGTACGTCCCCGGTTTAATTCCCATACTCCTATTGGAAGACTGCGTGCTGCTTTCCTGTCCTTTACCGCCAGAAGATTGATTGGTCTCCATATCCATCGAAGCGGGTCCGGTCTTCACCGCCCATTCTTGTAAGAGCAGAACAAAATCCCGTTGCACAGGTTCCTCCTTTTTTCCTCTTACAATAAACATCCCATCGAGACCCATAAGTTCCTGAATCGCATTATGAACATGGCTATGGTACATAAACGTGCCTGCTTGGTGCATGTAAAATTCGTACGTAAAACTTTCCCCTGGCTGAATAATTGGACTTCCTCCAGGACCCGGCACCCCATCCATTTGATTTGAGACAATTAAGCCATGCCAATGAACAGACGTATCATCCGGCAGACGGTTTTCAACGGTTATTTGCACATAGTCCCCCTGGTTCACAATAATGGTCGGACCTGGAATCGAACCATTGTAACCCCAGCCTTTGATCTTTACTCCATCAACCAGTTCATGAACAACGGGTTCGGCAATGAGATGAAATCGTTTGATTCCATTTGGCAGCAGCTGATACTGAGCGGTTTTTCCATTTGGCGTAACAATCGGAGTCGGGTAATGACTATTTCCTTGTTGCATCCCTTTTCCCCTCTCTTCCATTCTCACTTACCATTCCTATGCAAAAAGAGAGGAAAATTGCCTGTTTCTTTTATTTATTAGGTGTTAAAACAATCCGGCGGACAACTGTCCCCATTAAATTTTCGATTTTTTCAACTTGAAGTCCGGATTTTTCAATATTTTTCACTGTTTCGCGGTTAATATTAGCGCCCCACATTCTCACTGTTAACGGATTTAAGGCATCCATAACAACGCCGGCCACTTTGTTCTCACTGCGCATATGTTCAAGCATATAAATACGCCCTTCCGGCTTGCATACTCTCCGAAGTTCTTTTAAGCCCTTAATCGGATCCGGAACCGAACAGAATACACATGTTGAGACAATCGAATCAAATGTGTTATCGGTAAATGGCAAATCTTGAATATCTGCTTCGATCAACTCTACCGGAAAGGGTAGCTCTTTTGCTTTCAACTTCTCTCTTGCGATTTTTAACATTCCCGGACTAAAATCAATCCCGGTTAATGAGTGTACTTCTAGCGGGTAATAGGAAAGATTGGCTCCCGTACCAACACCTGCTTCAAGCACCTTGCCGGAAACTTGCTTAAGGAGATCCTTCCGCCAATCTTCTTTCATCATTTTATCCATCATGTCATAAATTCCGGAAACCCGGTTATAGCGTTTTTTTATCTTTTCGTTAATGCTGCTGTTCATCCAAAACATCCTTTCTGAAAAAATCCTTTCTTCACATTCTTGCACAAAAACATGAAAAATTCATGGATTTATAGAAAAACAACAAAAAGTCCCGGGATCACGTCCCAAGAACTATTGAATGGAAAAATCTATTGCTTCTCATGCTGAATTTTCATGATTTTCAAGATTGCCACACGCAATAATAGCGCTATTAAAATGTAAATAGGAAAGGAGTAATAAAACTTCCATTTAAATAGTTCATAAATACCAATGTATGCAAAAAATGGTTCGACAACAAAGGAACCACCTGCTGCCAAAAAGACATGCCAGATGAAAAAAGATTTCCAAGTTGAACAATATTGATAAATGGCCATAAAGGAAATGGGCAATACAGACAAGTTAATGGGACCAAGTTGATGAACGAGGGGCGTCAAGTTAAAATTATAATCCCATAGGAGAATATGTGAGCCAATATCATCAAGAATCGTGCTAGTGACAATCACGAAAAAACCGTACAGCAAGATTTCTTGCATTCTTTTCTTATCAATCAGGCACCACCAAATGATCCAAGGGACAATCATGAGCAGAGCAAGTAACCACCATTGAAATGAAAATACTTCAACATTCATCCAATGCTGCTGGCGAAAAGTGTTTAATTTTGTTTGCAATTCATGAACTTGCTCGTTACTGGGAAAATAACTCATTCTTCTGTTCACCCTCAGGAAAAAATTCACTTTTCAAAATTTCCTTTTTCCATTCCTCCGCTCATGAACACAGTAAAAGCTGAATATATAAACGAACTAAAGTTTAACTGTATGCTAAAAAGTAGTATTTGGAAAACAAATAATATTTATTCGCTACACATGGCTTTTAACCGTTTTTGCGATTTTGTTCAAGATGGTTGCATCTCCGCCAAATTTGCACATAGCGTCGCAATCACAGCGAAGCTCCGAAAATAAAATATAATACATTTGCAGATCCTTTGCATTTTGAAAAGAGGGTCTTAATAACTGAGCTTTAATTTCTTTTTCCCTTTTATCAGGCGAAATCAGAAAAAAGGATTGATCTTCGGCAATGGATAGTGATAAATCATACAAACGTAAAATACCAGAATAGATGGAGGTGCTTTTTTCTACTTCAAAGGCACTAACAATCTTGTTGTGTTGATCAAGCCAAATGACATCAATTAAGGCAACGGTATCACGAACAGCTGGATCCAGATCCGGCAGAATAAGCTTTGGAAGCGAGAACTCGCCCAACTTCTTCCCATTCCATTCACGGCTGTGATCATTTTGAGCAATCCATACTTGATAACCAAGCGCTTTTCCCAATCTGGCAAGATGGTATTGCATTTCACTATGCTCACTCTCCTCGCGCAGATCGTCAAGCACTTCCTTATGCCTTTTCATCTTTGTTTTGTACGCTTTAGATTCTTCAATTTTTTCCAAGTATTCTTCAGCATTTTTCTCGATGATGATTCGCTCGGAACCAATTTCAAAGAGCAAACCGGAAATCATCCCTAAGTCCTTGGAAAGTTCCGCTCTATATTCACTGTTAACCTGTAGAATAACCTCTCGCATTTTCAAGTACTCACTCCATGAGCCTAGTTTCACAGTGCGGTTAAACAGGCGATTAAATCCTTTTACGATTGCCGTATTAAATGGCGGAAAGGCAGTTGGATGCAGGAAGTACAAGATGTTTGCCGCAGCCGGCCCAAGACCCTTTATTTGGAGGCTGTCCAATTTAATGATTTCTTCGACAACCTGGCTTTCCTTTGCCGCTTTTGCACAAGCTTTAAGAAACCTCGCAAATGATTGTTTATTTTCTTCATTCTCGTAAATGTCAGGAATTCTGAGCTTGGGTTTCCAGTAAAATGCATGGGCCGCCCCCTGAAAAACTTGCTTTTGTTCTGATATTGCCGTAACAACCATTTCCAAACTGGATTGTTTAAAATCATTTCCGAATGTCCCGTTTTCGATCTCAGCAACGACATCCATGACACCTTTTTTAATTGTCCGGAACGCTTTTAATCTTTCTTGATTATTTAAAAACCAAGTATGATAGACCGATTCAGGATCGTTTTTATATTCGAGAATGATGTTTTCGAACTCGTTACTCTTCAACGTTAAGCCCTCCGAAAATCTTGATATGGATTTAAAACGGGTTAACAGTAATATGCCCCTTCCTGATTTTATTAAAAAAGTATCGAGAAAATGTGCAGATTTTATCAAGAGAAAAAGAAAAACCGGGCAAAAACCGCCCGGTTCTTTTTGGTTTGGGCGGGTTAACGGGGGCTGTTGATTTCCGCTGCAGGCACTCGCTTTCCGGGGGGCGTTCGCCGAGCCTCCTCGTCGCTAGCGCTCCTGCGGGGTCTCGCCTGTAACGCTAATCCCCCAGGAGTCGGTGCCTTCCGCTCCAATCAACAGGATGCCATAAACTGAATCAACCTAGTTTACCTAATATTGCCCATTCTATTTGTATCTATTTGGAGATAGACTCTTCTATCAATCGGTTTTTTCGGTATCTACTAAGTGATAGACTCCTCTATCAATCGGTTTTTTCCCTTTTATTGGTATTTACTAAGCAATAGACTGCTCTATCAACCCGGTTTTTCCCTTTTACTGGTATTTACTGA
>JAKACS010000348.1 GCA_021821235.1 Bacillota bacterium | reverse complement strand
TTCTGGAATTCGCCTATTTTGGCTAATCAACTTGCTTAGTTTTTTGATGACCCTGTTTTTTAATAATGATGGCAGTATACTTATGACAACACCCATCTTTGTTCTTTTAGTTAAAAAATATCAGTTAAAACCACACCAAAAGATCCCTTATCTAAGTAGCGGTGCTCTCGTTGCAACTGCTGCAAGTGCTCCAATTGGTGTAAGCAATATCGTCAATTTAATTGCCCTCAAAATTATACACATGAATCTCTATACGCAAACGGCAATGATGTTCGTCCCCGCAATACTTGGCCTGTTCTTTTTGGCTGGGTTACTCTTCCTTGTTTACAAAAAAGACATACCAAAAGAACTGCCCCCAGTCAACATCACATTCGACATTCAGGAAAAACGGTACCATCCGCTGCAAGATCCGAGCTTACCTTCCACTAATCAAAAGCAGTTAAAGATAATGAAATGGATTTTGCTCTTCGTCTTTTTTACAAGAATCAGCTTGTTTGTCGCTTCCTATTTCGGAATTCCGATGGAATATGTAGCCGTTCTCGGGTCGCTCATTCTGCTTATCTGGAGATGGTTCTATTTAAAGAAATCGCCAGTTGATATGATAACGAAAACCCCTTGGCACATCTTTGTATTTGCGTTTACGATGTATATAATCATCTACGGCTTAAACAATATCGGTTTGTCCAATCTTTTAGTAAAAAATCTGCAGTTTATCGTCTCGGACAATTTATTCAATGCAAGCTTAATCATGGGCGGGTTATTATCACTGATGTCAAACTTATTTAATAATCATCCGGCATTAATGATCGGTACATTGGCTTTGACGCAGATGGGGCTGGATCCTGTTACAATGAGAACCGTATACCTGGCTAACATCGTTGGAAGTGATATCGGCTCACTGCTCTTGCCGATCGGAACGTTGGCCACCTTGATTTGGATGCACATATTAAAAACGGAAAAAATAAAAATACGCTGGTCCACCTATATCAAAACAACAGCGATTGTCATACCTTTAACCGTCTTATTTACCTTGGTTGTACTCTATGGATGGATTGAAGTTGTGTTTAATGGAAAAGCATTATAGCCCGCATAGTAAATGAAAACACCTTCATTGGCGAAGAGATGAAGGTGTTTAACTTTTAAAAAATTACCTGTCCAATATGCGGACAGGTTTGGTTAGAGAGGCAGTTTTTGGACTTAGATTTACGGCATATGAATTGATTTGATGTGGAGGATTTTCCAAAACACCGTTTCCCCGCTTGCAGTGATTAGTTTGATGAGATTATTTTGAACTTGCTTTAATAAGCCTATTTTTAAAGGATGGTCGCCGATATCAAACACGACGAGATTACCTTCTAATTTTTTTAGTTGCTCTTCCAAAGATCGTTGAAGTGGCATATTTATTGGTTTTACCGGCAATTCTTCATTGCCGAGTGTATAAGGTGTAATATTTGTTTGGTAGGGAGTTAACCATTTTAAATGATTCAAAGAGATGAACATTGTTTTATAGACTGGAGAATAAAAAACAAAATAATCGTTTAAAACATTTGTTATATAGCCATGAATGGATTTGTTCCCCGTAACAAAAATTTCGACAAACCTTCCTTTTGCATTCATTAACGTTTTCCGATACGAAATGGTGCTTTGATCTTCATTAATAGGAGAGACTGGTGCTTCTTGATTTTCATTCCCTTCCAATTCAATGAGAGGATTGGCTCTGAGATTATGAACATGCAGAAAAGGAATATAAAAATAATCCTTCCCATTAAAAAGCACGAGAATGTCCTGACCAAGATCGACGAGTATTCCTTGGAAAATCGTCCGCCCGGAAACTTCTAGTTCAACTTTCTGCCCTATTAAACTATGGATGTCTTTCAAGTTAATTTCCCCTTTACATCTAGGGTGCACTCAAGCGTATTGTGCACCCTATCATTTACTCTTCCAATAGGGCGTACTATCGTCTTGGATTCCAGATATAGTCATATGTTTTAACGACTTGTTCACGAGGATAGCTGCTTCTGCTTCTGCGGCTTTGTACAGAGCTGCTTCTTCCGCTTCTTCCGTGACCTGAACTCCTGTGACTGGAGCTGCTTCTTGTGGATTCGGAACTTTCATTGCTGGAACTCGATTCGTCTTCCGTATTCCCTTGTTTGTTGGAATTTTGCGATTGTTTATTTTGCTCTTGATTGTTGTTATTATTTTGTTTTAAAACCCCTTTAGGTCCGCAGCTGATACTTTTGATATGGAATGGGTTAATCCTTAGCACTTCATCGTTATTAATGAGTGTGTAATGACCGCCAGCACTTTGCACAAGTACCCCTTCAAGAGCTTGAGGACCTCCTCGATTAATTGATACCCACTTGTGGCTCATTTGGCCAAAAAGCTGGTGGAAGTCATCTGCTTTAAAATAGTCAGGAATAGTTAGCTGCTGGTTGTTTGTATTCTCTTGATTTTGAGTGTTTTGACCAAGTTCTGAAATACTTTTGATATGGTGAATATTGTAATAAACGACGCCGTCATCTTCAGTGAGAAGCGCCATGTAGTTTCCTGCAATGTCTAATAAAAATCCTGTTTTCGATTCAGGTCCTCCTTGGTTTACCTGAACATAGGTACGAATCAACTGCTGCACAAGCTTTGAAAAGTTTTCGGCTGTATGAAAGTCTATTGTTAGAGTGTCCTGTCCCTGAAAGCGGGGCATCGAATTATTTTTTGTGTTTTCACTAATGCTTTGCAGATGCTCCGTCCTATAGTAAACGATATTATTTTGATTTTGGTTCTGGTTGTTCTCGTTTTGATTCTGGTTTTGATTCCCGTTGTTGTTGTTTTTGTTATTATTATTGTTTTGCGCATAAACACAAATATAATCAGATTGGACATCTAAAAGCTTGCCCATTTTGCATTCGGGTCCGCCCTTGTACACTTGCACCTCCTCGCCAACTAATGATTGAAGAAAGGAATGGTACGAATCCAGATGGGAAGAATGTTCAGATGTGTTCGCTTTCTTGTTTTCCATTAAAATGTTCCTCCTTGTCATATATCCATGGGGGATATTTATACTCCATGTATACGTTACCTAATCTTTTCCTGCGCTGAAGAAAAAGCCTATTATTCTAAATTTCAACGCTTGCCTACTCATAGAAAGGCTGATAGCTTTTTACGAAGGTAGAGATTTCGATCATTGATAAATTGAGAAATGAATTCCGGTTCTTGATCAAAGGTTTCAATTTTATCCTTAATATATGGGTCATTGGCAACATAAGGACGAAGCAAACGATGCAATTGTTCTATTTTGGGCGTCATATACTCGACAGTGAATTTTTCATCTACTATCGATTTTAAGATGGTGCCGTAATGATTTCGAAAGGCATCAACATTAAGAAGTCTAGCCGTTAAAGTGTTAAATCCTTCCGCGCGAACGTAATCATACTCCATTACATCACCATGGATATCCCTCCCCCAAGTTGCATCATAGTCCCAAGGGATGATCTCAAATAGGCCGGTTTCACTATTTTGATAAAGGGCGTAATTATGAACAAAACCATCATAGTTTTGGGTGCAAACCACGCCGGCAAGCCATCGCAAATATTTATCTACATCGAGATAATGCTGAATGACTTTTTCAAATTCAAATTTTAAGGCTGTATTCAATTGAAAAATAAAATCAGCTAATTTAAGTGAATCGTAGTCCGAACCAACTTTTCGCTCGTATCCTGAATCGAGCTGTTTTTTTGCGCTCTTGTCGATTGGGCTGATCAAAGAAAAATTTGCATCATCATCCACAGCATAGAAAATGGCACCGTTTGGTAAGTTTCTTTTTTTAAAAAAATACTCATCAACTGATTCAAGCTGTAAAAAAACACCCTCATTCCTGCCATTTAAGAAAATTTGCACATGCTGGGAAGAAGGGGATAGTGTACCGATATCGGCAAAAAAGTCGAGTGAAAGCTTGTTTCGAATGAGGGAAGGGTCTTTATATTCGGCATTCAAATGAATTTCATGGACACCAGCAAACGTTTTTGGCTTGTAGAAGGCGATTTGATAAGATTTTTTTTTGAATTTTCGAATATGGGAACCGCGGTAGGCAAGGTCAATTTCTACTTTTTTCTTTCCATATTTCAATGATGCCTGAACAGGCTCGTTAATCCAAATATCGGACTTTAATTCTTTCAGATCCATTGGATGGATAAATAAATAGTATTGAGGAATCGGCATCTAACAGCCTCCTTTACTCTTTTAGTTATTCCTATGTTGCAAAATGGGGGCTGGAAACCCTAGACATCCGTATATTTTTTTCAGAAAGGTACACTTGTCTAGGCAAAATGAACTATAAACACGTACTTTGTAGTACGGATCAGGGATTGAATTTTTAATTCAATACCTTTTCAATACAACAAAGGAGGGTTATGATATGGTGAATTTCCATCAGGATGATATCGAAAGTGCTGTAGCTAGCTTGGAGGAAGCTGGTATGGATGATTTCTTATATCAAGAGCCAACATCGAACAGACGGACTTCCAGCAGAATGCGTACTAGCAGAAGAACAAGCAGAAGAACAAGCAGAAGAACAAGCAGAAGAACAAGCAGAAGAACTTCAAGTCGCTCTCACTGCAGCAGAAGTTCGCGAAGCTCAAGACGTTCGCATAAAGGTCCATTATCAAAAAAACGTTCAGGGAGAAGCAGAAGATCAAGGAGCAGCCGCCGCTCGCGGAGAAGCAGAAGGTCAAGGAGCAGCCGC
>JAKACS010000347.1 GCA_021821235.1 Bacillota bacterium | reverse complement strand
GCTTTTGAAAAAATACTCGAATGGACAATTTGATCAAATTGCAATAGAGGATTTTTATCAGGCGATCAACGAATCAAAACCTTCATTAATTCGTATCGAGGCTGATGAATTGACGTATCCGCTACATATAATCATTCGTTATGAGATCGAAAAAGGGTTGTTCAATGATGAAATTGAAGTAAAGGACTTGCCGGATATTTGGAACAGAATGTACGAAAACTATTTAGGCTTACGCCCGCAACATGATGCAGACGGTGTTTTGCAAGATGTTCATTGGTCAGGGGGAAGCTTTGGCTATTTTCCATCCTATGCCCTTGGGTATATGTATGCTGCCCAATTTAAGAATACAATGCTCTCCGATCTGCCAAATTTTGATCAATTACTGGCAGAGGGAAATTTAAGCCCGATTAAAGAGTGGCTGATCAAACATATTCACCAGTACGGCAAAATGAAAAAGCCGCTTGAAATTTTGAAAGACGTAACAGGAGAAGGATTAAACGCTGGATATTTAATCAATTATCTATCCGAAAAATACAAAAAAATTTACCAACTGAAAAACTAACCAAGTAAAAAGGCTCTCATTTTGCTGGAGCCTTTTTGTTTTTGCCCTGTTTTGAATCCTGCTGAGCCAATTGGCAACTAAAAAATCATGTAAACTTTGATCAAAAGATAGTCGATTGTTTTCCATATCGTACATTGTCACCTAATCTGGCTTCGATAAATATAAATAGTAAGATAGAGAAATGCAGAATAAATGTTTCTGAAAGTGGTGTGCCGAATGGAAAAATATTATTGTGACTCTTGCCGGCTGCTTTATGACAAAGAGGAATGGTGTAAAGTGTGCGGATCATTTGCAAAGAATAAAATTATCATTGAAGTTCAAAATCAGAAAGAAAGCAAATAAAAGATGAAAATAATCGAAACTGGAAAAGTTTTTGTAATGTTTTCAGAAAAAATCAATAGTATAATAGATCTGCACAACAACAAACCTTCAAAACGCATTGCTTCCCGTCATTTAGGGAGGCTTTTTTTTATGAAAATTTGTTAGTAAATAGAGAATAATAAAATGTAACGGATTTGTCCTAAAGATGTTAAAGAATTGTGACAGTTTCTAAGGCTTTATTGAAAATGATTATCGCTCTATGATAAACTAATAGCAACGATGAAAATCATTATCAATAATGATTCGGTTAAGGGGTGTTCTGGATGACTTTTGCGCTTGTTGGTGGAACGGTTATTGTATATGCATTTGTCATGAAACACGTATTAAAACATATCTTGCATTAAGGATTGTTCATTAAGTGAAATGATTTTAAAAGGCGAAACTATTACAAACCTTTGCTGCATCTAGGCCAGAAACCAGAGCCTTCTCTGGATTTTGGCCTTTTTGTGCGTCAATGGTTTAAATGTGAACAAATTTTGTCTGACTTGTGCAGTAATGATGGGAAAACTTTGAATAATCGTTTAAAATAAAACTAATACGAAACAGGGATAAGGGGAAATATCAAGATGATCCGAATTGCAGGTCAAACGATAAACGAGGAAGTAGTAAAACGAAAACTAGTGAATGTACACGATTACTTGGAGAAACAAATGGATGGGGAAAATGCCAATAAAATCAGGCAATTGGCAAAAAAACTGCAAAAACAGGAGTTTACAATTGCTTTCTGCGGTCATTTTTCTGCAGGTAAATCGACAATGATCAATAAAATACTTGGTGCAGATATTTTGCCGTCAAGCCCGATACCGACGAGTGCCAATCTCGTCAAGGTAAAGTCAGGAGAAGATTACGCAAAGGTCTATTTTAAAGAAGAGAAACCGCGTATTTATTTAGCACCATATGATTACAATTTAGTAAAAAATTATTGTAAAGACGGCGATCAAATCGCTGAGATCGAAGTAAGCGATTCAAGGACAAGTTTGCCTGCGCACACGGCGATCATGGATACACCTGGGATTGATTCTGCCGATGATGCCCATCGGATTGCTACCGAATCTGCCCTCCATCTTGCTGATCTTATCTTTTACGTGATGGATTATAATCATGTGCAAGCAGAGCTGAATTTTCTGTTTACAAAGGAATTAACCGAAGCAGGGAAAGAGGTCTGTCTTGTAATCAACCAAATTGACAAACACCGGGAGGAGGAAATCCGCTTTACTGAATTTAAGCAAACGGTAGCGACTTCATTTGCAGCATGGGGCGTTAAACTAGGACGGATTTTTTACACATCGCTGAAAAAAAACGACCATCCATTGAATGAATTTTCCGAATTGCAGCTGTTTATCGCTGGGAAAATCGCTACTAAAGACGAATTTTGGCTGCAGGCAATTGATCGGTCATTGAAAAAGATTGCCGTGGACCATTTGAACCAAAAACGCATCCGGGTCGAAGAAAAGCTGCAAGCAGCAAAAGATTTTCTCAATCACTTGCCACAGGATGAAAAAGAAAAAATACCGGAAACTTTTCATCGCCTGCGCAACGAGCTGGAACAGCAGAAAGAAAAAAAGGACGAAGCGGAAAAAGCGTTTGATCAAGAGATTAGTAAAATTATGAAAAATGCTTATTTGCTGCCATTTGAAACGAGAGAGTTGGCCGAAGCCTATTTAACTGCAAGACAGCCAGAGTTTAAAGTTGGATTTCTTTTTGCAAAGAAAAAAACGGATATGGAACTTAAAGCAAGGCTTGACCGTTTTTACCAGGATATCCTCGCCAAAACAAAGTCGCAAATTGAATGGCATATTAGGGAATATTTGGGTCAATTTTTAAAGAAAGCTAAGTTGGACACTCCGGAACGAACGGTGATTGTACAATCTTTTACGGTTGCGTTTCCGCCAGAATTGCTGATAAATGCAGTAAAACCAGGAGCCGGGCTAACGGGGGAATATATTTTACACTATTGCAATGATGCAGCAGATGTAATTAAAGCAGCTGTAAAAAAACAATTAGCACCGATAAAAGAGGATTTTCTGAAGGCCTTTACTGAAACGCAAACAGAACAAACGAAGCGCTTTGTTCAAAAATTCAAAGAGGCAGAACGATATTTTCTTGCCTTTCAAGAGATCAATCAGCAAGAGATCGAGTTGCAAGGTGAACAACAGAAACTGCAAGAACTTTTACAGCAAACAAACCCGATCGAAGGAACTGTGCATGTTCCGCTATTTGTTGAGGGAGAAGAGGAATTTGAAATTGTCACCGACGGAGGAAAAAAGGAATCCATTCAATTGAAGTCTTCAGTCGGGGCAATGGATCAGAAGGCTTCGATGCCGCAAACAGCTATTAGCAGTCTGAATCAATCTGTTAATCGTCTACGGCAAGTAGCCGATGAATTGAAAAGGGTATCCAAGCTGATCGAAGACCTTCCCGGTTTTCAGATGACGGCACAAGAATTGTCAGAAAAAGCCTCAAGGCTTGAGCAAAAGGGATTTACCGTCGCATTGTTTGGAGCTTTCAGCGCCGGCAAATCTTCATTTGCCAATGCATTAATGGGCGTAAAGGTTTTACCCGTTTCACCGAATCCAACAACAGCAGCCATCAATAAAGTGATGCCGGTAACAGATGAAAATCCCCATGGCACAGTGCTGGTAAAATTTAAAGCTCCAAATGGAATGCTTCGCGATGTGAATCACGCTTTGAAAATTTTCGGTCTTGAGGCGGCCTCTTTTTCAGAAGCTCTCGCAATGATTGACACCAGCCTTGCTTCAGAATCCGTAGAGGATGGCATAAACAAAACCCATCTCTCCTTTTTGCAGGCATTCAAAAAAGGGTTTAGATCGTTTGATAAACAGCTTGGAACGGTCTATAAAACAACTGCAAACGAATTCGCCGAATTTGTTGCGAACGAAGAAAAATCGTGTTTTGTTGAATTGATAGAATTGTATTTTGATTGTGAATTAACAAGAAAAGGGATAACACTTGTTGATACACCGGGGGCGGATTCAATCAATGCCCGCCACACGGGAGTATCGTTCGATTACATTAAAAATGCTGACGCCATTTTATTTGTAACGTACTATAATCATGCATTTTCGAAAGCAGATCGTGAATTTTTAATTCAGCTCGGCCGTGTGAAAGATTCGTTTCAGCTCGATAAAATGTTTTTCATCATCAATGCGATTGATCTTGCTGAAAACGACGAGGAAAAGGAAGTGGTTGAACAGTATGTTTCCGGGCAGCTCAATGCCTACGGGATTCGAAATCCCCATCTTTACTCCTTATCCAGCCTATTAGCGCTGAAAAACAACGGGGCCGCTGCCGACCCAAATTCGGGTATGCCGCCATTTCGGAACGCTTTTTATACCTTTATTGAAAAGGATTTGACGAATATGGCTGTTTCTGCCTCAGTAGCTGAATTGAACAGGGTAATTATGCTCGTTGATAAGCTTGTGCGAAGTTCAAAGGAAGATAAGGCGGCAAAGCAGCAAGAAAGGTTGAAACTAGAGCGGGAAAAACAAGAAATTCACACCTTTTTAAGCGGGCAATCGGCCAATACGTTAAGAATGCGGCTGGAGCAAGAGGCCGAAGAGCTTTTGTACTATATAAAACAGCGTGTCTTTTACCGTTTTGGTGATTTCTTTAAAGAAGCATTCAATCCTTCCGTACTAAAGGGTGATGGAAGAAATATAAAAAAATCATTAAACCAGGCATTAGATGAATTTCTTCAAAGCATCGGATTCGATTTTGCACAGGAGATGAGAGCGACAACCATACGATTGGATCGGTTTGCTGAGAAAATTTTAAACG
>JAKACS010000346.1 GCA_021821235.1 Bacillota bacterium | reverse complement strand
GCGAAAGGAAAGGCATTAACAAAGGTGATCATTGAAACATGCCTGTTGACAGAAGAGGAAAAGGTTCGCGCTTGCCGTCTCGCAGTGAAGGCAGGGGCTGATTTTGTCAAAACTTCCACCGGGTTTTCGATAGGCGGTGCGACCGTAGAAGACATCCAGCTGATGCGGAAAACGGTTGGCCCTGATATCGGGGTCAAGGCTTCCGGAGGCGTGCGCAGCCGTGAGGACGCTCTTGCGATGATTGAAGCTGGAGCAACGCGGATCGGCGCAAGTTCTGGAGTAGCAATTGTCAAAGGCGAAACCTCCGCAAGTGAATATTAATTTTTGAAAAAAGAGGATACGCAGATGAAAGAAATCGTGATGGCTTTGATTGCAGGCGTCCTTGTTGGGATGCTGTTTAAATTTTTGAAGCTGCCGTTGCCGGCGCCGCCTGTGTTTTCTGCGGTGGTCGGTGTGTTTGGCGTTTACTTTGGCGGCGTGCTGGTCGAATGGATTTTAAAATTCATCCAGCGGTAAATGAACGATGAACGGTGGAGAGTGAGGAAAATGGAAGAAAAACAACTTGTACAAGAAGCATTGAAAGCAAGGAATTTCGCCTATGTGCCGTATTCAAACTTTAAAGTGGGGGCGGCTCTGCTAGCAAAGGATGGCACGGTTTATCATGGCTGCAATATTGAAAACGCGGCATACAGTGTCACCAATTGTGCGGAACGGACAGCTTTGTTTAAAGCGTATTCGGAAGGTGTCACAAAGTTTGAAACACTTGTCGTGGTTGCGGATACCGACCGTCCGGTTTCACCGTGCGGCGCCTGCCGTCAAGTAATTTCCGAACTGTGTGATGCGGGTATGGAAGTTGTCCTAACCAATTTAAAAGGCGACGTCCAGCGGATTAAAGTACGTGATCTTCTTCCTGGAGCATTTTCAGCAGAAGATTTGGAAAAAGAAGCAGAATGATGATGGGAAAACACAGACTTTAAGCTGTGTTTTTCCATTTATCTTCCTTTCCGTGAAACAAACTGGTTATCCGTCACCCAGAACCGCCATGGGAAATCTTTTGCTTCTCCCGAATTTTCAATGCCAATCCGCTTTCCCTGGAAAATTTCCTTCGGCGGTATTCCGGGTGAAAGAAAGAGCGGCTACTCCCGCTTCCGTCTCTCTCACTTAAATGATGCCGAGAAGACCTCTGGCAAGTGCAAGCGTCGGCTGGTTGAAAAAATCCCTCGAAACCGGCTGAAATTTCATCATCTTACACCTCCATCCATTCAAACAGAACTTACAATGTACCCTTTCTATTTTTACCGAAATCTTTTAAGATAAAGGAACGAAAACTTTTCAGAAGGTGGGAAACATCATGCTCAACCAAAATATTGGCTTTATCGGTGCCGGAAAAATGGCTCAAGCAATGCTGAGAGGAATTATCAACTCAGGTAAAAACAGCAGAGAGAAGATCATCGCTAGCGCAGCCACAGAAACGACGCTGCAAACCGTTCACCGTTCCTTTGCTATCTCCACCACCCTTAACAACCTTAATGTAGCAGAGTTTGCCGATATCCTCATTTTGGCAGTGAAGCCGGATCACCATTCTCAAATTATTAGTGAAATAGCAGACAACGTCAACAAAAATGCCATTGTTGTCACGATTGCCGCAGGGATAACGCTTTGTGATCTTGAAACTCTTTTTGGGCGAAAAATAAAGGCTGTTCGCGCGATGCCCAATACTCCATCATTTGTAGGCGAAGGAATGAGTGTCCTTTGCGCAAACGAACAGCTCAGTGAAACAGAAAAAACAGTTGTGGAGCAGTTGTTTCAGACATTTGGCAAAACCGAATGGCTGGAAGAAAAACAGATGGATGCCGTTCCGGCGATCAGCGGTTCATCACCGGCATATGTGTATATGTTTCTTGAAGCTCTTGCTGATGGAGGAGTGCGCCAAGGGATTCCGCGTAATAAAGCATACCGGCTTGCAGCCCAAGCAGTATTGGGGGCGGCAAAAATGGTATTGGAATCAGACACGCATCCTGGAGAACTAAAGGATGATGTCTGTACTCCTGGCGGTGCAACAATCGAGGCGGTAGCAGCGCTTGAACAACTGCAATTCAGGGGGGCGATACTCGCTGCGATGGAAGGCTGTACAAAAAAAGTAAAATCAATGTCTAAAAAGGATGTTTAGTAAAGAAAAGATTAAAGTGTCAAGCTCAATCGCCACATAGCTTAAATCGGCTTTTTTGACGATTGAGCAATTGTACTTTTAATAAGTAGCCATTTGCGAAAAGATTTGAGCGTGGCGTTGTTCATCGGCGGCTGCTCGTAAAAAGCGCTGACTGATTCGTTGGTTTTGCACTTGCGAAGCAATTTTGTGATAAAACGGAACGGTTTCCTGCTCATCCTTTATTGAATCACGAACACCTCGTTTAAACGAACCAGGAAGCTGCACGCCAAGGGTGATAGGCGGATACTTGCTCGTTAATTCATGATAAGCCCTTGAAAACCAATGAAAGTGTTTAATTTCATCTTGGCGAATCCCTAAAATCATCTGGCGAAATTGGTTGTTAGGGGCCAATTCTGCCAGCCTTGTGTAATAGTGAATGGCTTGAAATTCATCATTGACCGCTTTGGAGATTTCTCCTAAAACCTGGTGAAACGGACGGCTTTCATACGCATTGTACCCAAACGAAAAAGGCTGCTCATACATGGGTGTCTCCTCCTCATTCATATCATTGCATACTATGCCAGATCACAACCTGCCGAGCGCCTATTTTTTCATAATAAAAAACAGGGGAGCACCCTGTTTTTTACGAAAAAATATTCAAAATGGTAAATATGATTGCCGCTAATAAAGCTGAGATGGGCAAGGTAATGACCCATGTAACGATCATTCGCTGTGCCGTTCCCCATTTAACTCCTTTTAAGCGATGGGAAGTACCTACCCCTAAAATACCTGATGAAATTACATGTGTTGTACTAACAGGCAAATGAACATAGGTTGCACCGAAAATGACGAGCGCCCCCGTTAAATCAGCGGCAACTCCATTGACTGGGCGGATTTTCATAATTTTGCCGCCAACGGTTTTAATAATTTTCCAGCCGCCAACCGAAGTACCAAGAGCCATTGCCGTAGCTGCAGATAGTTGAACCCAAAAGGGAATATCCGTGGAAGTCAAATAATTATTTGCAATCAGCGCCATTGTAATGATACCCATTGATTTTTGGGCGTCGTTTGTACCGTGTGAAAAGGCTTGAAGTGCTGCAGTGCCAATTTGGATTAGGCGGAAGATGCGATTGGTTTTGGACAAATTGTTGTTTTTAAAAACAACCTTGAAAATGCTGTACATGATAAAACCAATGATAAATGCCAGTAGCGGTGAAATAATCAGCCCTTCAATAATTTTTAAAAATCCGGCAAATTTTATAGATGTGAAACCGGCTGAAGCAATTGCTGCACCGGCTATTGAGCCAATAATGGCATGGGAAGAACTGCTTGGTATCCCAAAATACCAAGTGATCAAGTTCCAAGCGATGGCGGATATCAATGCCGCTAAAATGACAACATGTCCATTTTGCAGAGTAAAAGGATCGACAATATCAGATGTAATAGTTTTGGCTACACCTGTAAATGTTAGCGCACCTAGAAGGTTCATGACCGACGCTAAAAGGATGGCGTGCCGCGGTTTTAATGCTTTTGTTGAAACAGAGGTAGCAATTGCATTTGCCGTATCATGGAAACCATTAATAAAGTCAAATACAAGGGCGCCAATGACAATCAGAATCGTTAAAATCAATATTCCGCTCATGTGAGGACTCCTTATGCATTTTTCATAATAATGGTTTCAAGCGTATTTGCAACGGTTTGACAATAGTCTGCAATATCCTCAAGATTTTCATAAATCTCTTTATATTGGATTATGCGAATTGGATCTTTTTCGACTGAAAATAAATGTTTGATCGATTGTCGTAAAATATTATCGCATTTTGATTCATAATCTTTTGTTTTAATCGCATGTTGGCGAATTTGCAATAATTTTTTGTTTGCCAATAATTCAATCGCCTTATCAATTTCGAAAATACTATTTTGAATCGCATCAACGAATTCGAGCATATATTCATCTGCTTGCGTGATGGAATACATTTCAAATAAAGCGGCGCATCCTTCAAGGCCGTCAAGCACATCATCCATGCTCATGGCAAGAAGGAGAATGTCTTCCCGTTCGATTGGAGTAATAAAGGCATCATTGAGTTCTTTAATTACTTCATGTACCAAATTGTCACCTTTTGTTTCATACTCCTTCATCTTTTCTGAAAAAATTTTAAGATCACTGACATTCTTTAATTTGTAATCGGTAAAGAAGTTAACACTTTCCTTTAAGTTTGCAGACATGTTCATCAGCATGACTGAAAACTTATCATTTTTTTTAAAAGCCATATTTTTGCCCCCCGAAAATTCATCCAAAAATTTTTCCAAACATACCTATCTTAATGGAATGGGTCGAAGAAAGTAATAGTTCATTAAAAATTTACATAAACTTAACATAAGAAAATTCACAATTTTGTTATCCCTTATTTGGGCTTCTTGCTTTTCAAATGAAAAAAGAAAAAGGTAAAATAAACCTATCAAAATGATTGGAGGAAGCATATGTTAAACCTAAAGGATACGGTTCGATTACATAATGGAGTTGAAATGCCCCGTCTTGGACTAGGGGTTTACAAGGTTGAAGCAGGACATCAAGTAGAAGAAACGGTGAGAACCGCACTT
>JAKACS010000345.1 GCA_021821235.1 Bacillota bacterium | reverse complement strand
CGATCTTGTTTCCATTGCCGTAGTTGCATTCCTCTTCGGAACCAAATAGGCTAATAAACCGTCATCTGGATCCTCGGATGGCGCTTTTTCGTCCAATTTTTATGACAAGATGCCAATGTTGCATACCACCCCGCTTTTTTTAGATATAACATTGCTTTGAAAACCAGAACAATTATGGCATAATGCTTAAAGAAGAATTTGAATTTGTTTTCTTGATTGGCAGTGAGTGAGCTACTTTAACCGTAAACTTAAAGTAATCATCTGCTAATATGGTGAACGAGATCGATTGAGGTGTATATAGAATGGAAAGATTACAGAAAGTGATTGCCAGAGCTGGAATTGCGTCAAGGCGAAAATCAGAAGAATTAATTAAAGAAGGAAAAGTAAAGGTAAATGGAAAGGTTGTCACCGAACTTGGCGTAAAGGTCGGAGCCTCTGACAAAGTGGAAGTCAATGAAATTCAAATTGAAAGAGAAGAATTGGCTTATTTTCTGCTGTATAAACCGCGCGGAGTGATTTCGAGTGTAAATGATGAAAAAGGGAGAAAAGTTGTCAGCGATTTTTTTCCTGACATCCAGATCAGAATTTATCCTGTCGGCCGTTTGGATTACGACACTTCCGGACTGATGATCGTAACAAATGATGGGGAGTTTGCGAATTTGCTTATGCATCCAAGCAGCGAGATTGAAAAGGTGTATGTAGCAAAAATAAAGGGCATTCCGACAAAAGAGAATTTGCGGAAATTGGAGCGCGGCATTCATTTAGAAGATGGAAAAACAGCTCCTGCTAAAGTAAAGCTGCTTTCGGCTGATCGAAAAAAGCAAACGGCTATTATTGAAATGACCATTCACGAAGGTAGAAACCGCCAAGTAAGGAGAATGTTTGAAACGATTGGGCATCAGGTTATGAAGTTAAAGCGAGAGCGATACGGATGTTTAACCTTAACAGGCCTTAATGCTGGTGAAGCTCGCGAATTGACGCCTCATGAAGTTAAGCAGCTTCGCGCTTTAGCGATGAAGACGCAAAAAAAATAGAAATTTTTTTTGGTTCATTTCTTTTATTTTCATTATGAAATAATTGAAAAGTGATATAATTTAGATAAATCTAATTTTTTGAAATGATTTTCAATTTGAGTAACTTTTAATGAAAAAGCAGAAAATGAACAATTCATGAACTGTGGGGGGAGCTATGAAAAGACAGCGGTTGGTTGTTCGGTCTGTGATTTTACTCCTTTTAATGGGTGCAGTTGGCTACACATTGTACGCCAACTTCACAAAGGGTCAACAAACGAAAATCGCCATCGGTGAAAAAGCACCTGATTTTGTTTTAACAGATATGCAGGGACAAAAGCACCGCCTATCTGATTACAAGGGGCAAGGAGTGTTTTTAAACTTTTGGGCAACATGGTGCAAGCCATGCGAAATTGAAATGCCCTATATAAACAACCAATACCATCAATTTAAAGATAAAGGTGTACAGGTTTTGGCAGTGAATGTTGGCGAATCCAGGCTTGCAGTGAACAAATTTGCCCAGCGGCATCAGCTGGACTTCCCGATCGTGATTGATAATGAAGCCCAGGTGCAATCCGCGTATGGGATTGACCCGCTTCCTGCGACTTTTTTGATTGATAAAACGGGAAAAGTGGTGAAATACTTCACCGGGCAAATGACGGAAGAAACTGTTAGAGAATTAATGAATGGAATCGAACCTTAGTTGGGAGTTTTTTGAATGAAGGATGTAAAATGCGAATGTGGCCATGTCAATCCTTATAGAACGGTTTTCTGTGAAGCGTGCGGAAAAATACTGGGGGAAGAAGAGCAAGGCAAGAAAATCATCGACATGCGCTATGAAGGCAGTGCGAGAAGGTCACAAACCTATCAAAAAACCACCATTGATAAGATATGGAACTTTTTTTCTTCGGTTAAGGTTGGGGTATGGCTAATTGTGATTACGCTACTTGCATCAGCAATTGGAACCATTCTTCCGCAAGAAATGTATATACCGCCAACAGTGCCTGCAAGTGAGTTCTACCAGCAGCAATATGGCTGGATCGGAAAACTGTATTATCAATTAGGGTTTAATAATCTCTATAGTTCCTGGTGGTATTTGTTGCTGATTGCCTTGATTGGAATTTCTTTAGTAATCTGCAGTCTTGATAGAGTGATTCCGTTATACAAAGCATTAAAAGCGCAAAAAGTGACGCGGCATGAAGGGTTTCTCGAGCGGCAGCGGTTTTTTGCCATATCAGGAGGCGCTGTTTCAGATAAGACTCTTGCGATTGTTAAAGAAAACCTAAAGGCAAGGCATTATCATGTGCGAGAAGAAAATGGTGATCTATTAGCCGAAAAAGGCCGTTTTTCCCGCTGGGGTCCCTACGGCAATCATATTGGTTTAATCATCTTTCTAATCGGCGGCATGCTTCGGTTTATTCCCGGAATGTATGTTGATAAAGTGATGTGGATTCGTGAAGGGGAAACGAAAGTTGTGCCGGGGACAAACGGCCAATACTATCTGACCAATAAAAAATTTATTCTGGAACTCTATGACAAAAACAAAGATCAGCAATTCGGGGCAGCAATTGAACGAGCTGGAAGTGTTCCAAAGAATTATCAATCCAATGTCATTCTTTACAAGAAGGCCGACAACACGATTGCAGGTGAGACGCCGAAGCTGAAAAAAGTAAAGGAATACAAGATCCGCGTTAATCAGCCGCTGTCATTTAATGGCTATTCAGTCTATCAAGTAGACTATAAACTTAATGAACTTAGCAAAATGACTTTTTCCCTCATCAACAAAAAAACCAATCAAGAATTTGGCGACTTGACAATTGATTTAAATGATCCGAAATCCAAATATGATTTAGGAAATGGATACGGTGTTGAAATATTGGGCTATTTCCCTGACTTTGAGTTTTCTGATAAAGGAGAGCCGACAACAAAATCTAAAGTGCCAAATAACCCCGCTTTTGTTTTTCGGATGACCACACCAGATAAGCCAAAAGGAGAAACAAGCTTTGTGGCGATTAGACAAACGATCGAACCATTGGGCAAAAACGAATACAAGATGAAATTTAAAGGCGTTGAAACGAAAAATGTTTCTGGTTTGACTTTGCGCAAAGATTCAACCTTATGGGTGATTGTTTTGGGCGGTATACTTTTTATGTTTGGTGTCATCCAGGGTGCCTATTGGAATCATCGGCGCATCTGGATCCAGCGAAAAGATGGGGATATTTGGATTGCAGCCCATACGAATAAAAACTGGTATGGTTTAAAGCGGGAAATGGAAATGGTGATCAAGGGGACGAATCTGTCGATGCCAGAGGATCAGCTGGAAAATAAGAACAACGGGTAAAAGGGGGTTATCAGTTTGGTTGCAGTCAGCAGTAATTTACTTTATCTTGCTTTTATTCTGTATTTAGTCGCAACCCTGTTTTTTGGTGGGGGAATCAAAGGGAAAAAGAGTATAGATGAACAGAAAGGATTGAACCGTTGGGCGAAAATCGCTGAAATTGTTACTATTATCGGTTTTTTCTCTCAATTGGGATACTTTATCACAAGATGGATCGCAGCGAGCCATGCACCTGTCAGCAATTTATTCGAATTTACAACCTTTTTCGGAATGGCTTTAGTAGCTGCCTTTATTGTAGTCAATTTTATCTATCACACTCCGCTTCTTGGCTTGTTCACCATGCCCGTGGCTATCCTGATCATAGCCTATGCGAGTATGTTCCCGCGAGAAATTACACCGTTAATACCCGCCCTGCAAAGCGACTGGCTTAAAATTCATGTAACTACAGCGGCAATGGGTGAAGCAATCCTTGCCATTAGCTTTGCTGCAGGGCTCATCTATCTTGTAAAAGCGATTGACCAATCAAAAGCAAGTATGCACACTTTTTGGCTTGAGGTGATTCTGTTTGGCCTTGTGATGACAATTGGATTTGTCGTAGTCACTTCAAGCTTTGCGGGGATGGGCTATAGTGAAAAGTTCAACTGGGTGGATAAAAATAGAGCCCCGGCAACGGTTGAATACACCATGCCTGCATTGGTAGGACCGCACAAATATGAACTGGTAACAACAAGCGGATTTAAACCTTTGGTTGAAACACCTGCGATTGTCAACGCAAAGAAACTGAACACTGTTATCTGGTCGTTCATCGGCGGCCTGGTGATCTATACGCTCTTGCGCTTGATTATAAGAAAACGTATTGCTGCAGCATTACAGCCATTTGTGAAAAATATTAATCTCGACTTTGTGGATGAAATCAGTTATCGATCGGTTCTGATCGGCTTTCCGGTCTTTACGCTTGGTGCGATTATTTTTGCGATGATTTGGGCACAAGTAGCCTGGACACGTTTCTGGGGATGGGATCCAAAAGAAGTTTGGGCTCTGATCACATGGCTTTTCTATGCGGCATTTTTGCATCTTAGGCTCTCAAAAGGCTGGCATGGAGAAAAATCTGCCTGGTTGGCTGTGATCGGTTTTGGAATTATTATGTCTAATCTGATTGCTGTAAATCTGGTCATTGCCGGACTCCATTCATATGCAGGATCATAAAAAGAAATATAGAGTACCTTTTCCCTTTTGCCCTTGCCTAACCGGTGGGGGTTTTATGCTTTGTGTTTTTTAATTTGTCAACTATTTTTCGCATTTTTAACACAAAATATTGTTTAGAATGTAACATTTTTGTGAAAACATAAATACTTTTTTCATGTGCTATTCCTTGAAAACCATAGCAAAACAGCTGGTCATTTTGTAAAATAA
>JAKACS010000344.1 GCA_021821235.1 Bacillota bacterium | reverse complement strand
TTGATTCCCCCTAAGTGATATTCATTTTAAAAACGCTTTCAAACTACTTAAGATTAATTTTTCTCTCGTTATAAGATGGGCCATCTACTTTTAATTTACCATCTTCAAAATATAATCGATCAATATTCAGTTGTCGGTCGCCACTAGGTGCCTGTGGATCGGTATGGGTGTGATAGACAATATAAAGGGTTTTACCGTCAGGACCAACCGTTACACTATTATGGCCAGGACCCGAAATTCCATGTTTTATATCTTTTGCAAGAATTGGGTTTTCTTTTGCTTTTTTAAACGGTCCCATCGGACGATCTGAAACAGCATAACCAACAGCATAATCCGAGCTAGCATAATAGTTTGCCGAATACATTAAATAATATTTTTTATCATATTTTAATAGAAATGGTCCTTCATTCCATTGAAAGTCTCCGGTCAAGCCTTCCCACTTTTGATCAGGTTGAAGCAACAACTTAGGTTTTCCTAGGACTTTAGTTAAATCTCGACTCATTTTCTGAACGTAGATCTGGCTCACATGGATATTATTAATGATATTTTCGGAGTTATCTTTTACATAATATAAATATGGCGTTCCGTCATCATCAATAAAAATATCACCATCAATATAGGAGCCTTCTTGCTTGATGATTTGAGTACTGATATCTTTAAAAGGTCCTAATGGATTTTGGCTTGTAGCAATCGATATCTGCAGGTGGCCATTATTATCGCGAGCACTGTAGACCATATAGAATTTCCCATTATGTTTTACTACTTCTGGTGCCCAGAAATCTCCCGTTGCCCATTCACTCGATTGTTGAGTGCGATCATATGCAAGACCTTTTTCCTCCCAATCTACTAAATCGCCAGATTGCCAGACTCTAAAACCGATGGTCGCTGCAGAGGTAGCATACATATAATAAGTATTTCCATCTTTCAAGACAAAAGGATCGCCAATATTTGTGATACCGCCAACTGGATTTTTATATGCAATTGATTTGCCCTTTTGCATAAAATTCCACACTCCGACTCCAATGACTAGCAATAAGATAATCAAAGCAATTATACTAACCATTAGTTTTTTTGATTTTATGCTACCCATTTCCCTCCTCCTGCATTTTAAAAATAAAGTTTACCTTTCACTAAAGATCATTGGAGAGCTTCTTACCTATAACCAACTTTCCTTGCTGCAAAAAGTAAGAATATTACCTCACTAACCCAAGTCGCATGACAAGATCGGTCTCGTAATTGCCAAATTTTCGCCCGAATAGATTAATTCCTCCGTCATTCACCGCATCCGGCTTGACACCAATTCTTACCGAAATAAACGGGACTTGTTCAATTGAAAGTTCACCTATTGAAACATCTGAAATCGAGCGCCCATCGATAAAGGAACCATGATCTGTAACACGCCAAGTCTTTAAAAGGCCGAATTGCGTATTTACTTCACCCCACCACGATGGTGTTAACACTCCTCGTTCTCCGCCAAAATCACCAGGACTGGTCCATGTCCCTACCTCAATTCCATTAACCCAAAGTGTAATGTCCGATGGCCAATCGAGATTGTGCAAAGGGGCTTCAGAACAAATCTCCATTGATAACTCAAGATTATTCACCTTTGCGCCACGCGGCGTCCTGTTTGGAAAACGGTATTCAACATATCCCTGCCGAAACCAAAGTAATTGGGCGTCTGTTCTCTCTGGTTCCAAGAATGATCCTGGATCATCAAATTCTCCAATAATTTTGGTTTCACTCAAAAGTCCGCAAGTAGGAGTCACTTGAAAGTCGAAGAAATGTCCGATTGGCATTGGAATTTCGATAAAATCCTTCTGCTTTTCTGGTTCAGTTGCAATTGTTTCAACAATTATTCGACTAAAAACAGCAGCACAAACTTTTTGCGTTCCTCTTGTTCCAGGTACCATCTCCGTTCGTATCAATTCGGCATCTTCCAGCTTTTTTATATTTACGGCAGCTGTAGATGGAGGAATGTTAAACATTTCAGCGATTTCGATCACATTCATAGGTTTTTCCAACAACTTTTTAAAAATTGCCACCCGTAAATCTGTTGATAATGCTTTGGCAATTTCCACAAAATTATCAAGGTTTGTTGTAAGAACTCTTGTTGCAGTTTCAGTATTAGTTAGATCAATTTGAAGTTTTGACATAAAATCACTCACCTATGAATAGTTGAAATACTTGAATTGTTTACGCTTTCATCTTAGCAAATCTCATACTATCTGTCTAGAGTTTAAAACAATTTTTTTTAAATGATTAGTATATTTTTGTTTTTATTAACTTATTTTCACCGTAATTTAACCTATTTTCGAAGAAATTATCCCATTTATAATGATGTTATTCTAAAATACAAACAAATATTATTGTTTGAAAGCGTTCCATTATTAAAACCATTAATTTAATTTAAAATATTTTGTTGCAAACCATATACATCAAGAATCTTTGAGGAAATAAAGAGCAGGGATTACTCACAATGTAAAATTTTTTCTTCACAATTTAGTTAATGGCACAAAAATATGCTCAGAGACAACGTTCTGAGCATTTCTGGTCGTTTCAATCCATTTTTTATCTTATTAATCTTCACTCAGCATATACCCAACGCCACGGATCGTTTTAATATCTACATGGTATCCTGATGGCTCCAGTTTTTTGCGAAGGTGGTGCATAAAAACTTCGACAATGGCAATCGTTGTGTCTGAATCAAAGCCCCAAACCCTGTCATAAATTTGTTCTTTTGTTAAAATGGCACCTTTATTTTGAACTAAAAATTCGAGCAATTCGTACTGTTTTGCAGTTAGTTTAATCGGCTGATTGTCTACTAGAATGTCACGCTCTTTCCCCAAAAGTTCAATTCCCCGGTATTGAATCGTTTGATTCGTTGTCAAACTGCCGCTTCTTCTTAGTAAAGCACGGATTCGCGCTTTTAACTCTGCCGCTTGAAAAGGTTTCGTTAAATAATCATCCCCACCACTGTCAAGCCCCTTTACCCGGTCTTCCAACGAATCTCTCGCCGTTAAAAATAACACCGGTATCTTTGAACCTTCCTCTCGAAGCGTTGACAACACCTCGAACCCATCAATTTCAGGCAGCATCACATCCAAAACAATCGCATCATGAATATTTTGCTGGGCTAAGAACAAGCCGTCTTCCCCGTTTGTCGCCTGGTCGACCTCAAATTCATCGGATAACAGCTGAACTATCGACTCAAGTAATGGTGTATTGTCTTCAACAACTAATAGTCGCATCTATATCGCTCCTTTAAAAACAATTATATCAAAAACAAAGCGGGCGCCTTCAAGCGATCGCTTTGTTTTTTAGTGAATGATACTAACAATTCCGAACATCCATTCAATTAAGCCTCATGAACCAACAAAAGGAACCAACCATCGGCGAACTTTCTTTTATTCATATCTTAGCGCTTGAATTGGGTTCAATTTTGAAGCCTTATTTGCCGGAAAGACGCCGAAAACAACCCCGACTACAAGCGAAAATAAAAATGCTAGCAAAATGACGGAAGATGAGAATGCAACTGTTAAACTTAATGCTGATCCAAGTACTTTTCCAAAGCCAATTCCAACCAATACACCGATCAAACCGCCCATTGCACTCAGCACAATTGATTCAATTAAAAACTGCAAGAGAATGTCACGCCGTTTCGCTCCAATCGCTTTACGAATTCCTATTTCTCTAGTTCTTTCGGAAACAGAGACAAGCATGATATTCATAATGCCAATGCCTCCAACCAATAGGGAAATACTGGCGATTCCGCCAAGCAACATCGTCATCGTCTGGGTAACCGAACTCATCGTATTCACTATATCTTGCTGGTTAATGACGCTGTATGCGTCCGTTTTGTTCGGAAATAGATTGGCCATTTCCCGCTCAACTTCCGCCAGCACCCCATTCATTTGCTGCTCATTTTTCGCCTGCAAGTAAACTTGATTGATGCTCGTTGTCTTGACTAAACGCTCGACTGTACTTAACGGCACAATGACGACATCATCCCCGCTTTGACCAAGTGAACTGCCTTTTGACGCCAACACACCGACGACTTTAAAGGAGACCCCATCAAGTTGGACAGATTTTCCGAGCGGATCTTCACCAGGAAAGAAGGTTTGAGCTGTTGTCGTTCCAATTACGGCAATTTTCTGCCGATATTCAAGGTCAATGTCAGACAAAAATCTTCCCGAACTCACAGGAGCATTTCGGACTGTTTCGTAATTGGAATTTGTCCCCAGAACAGAGACTTGTGCCGTGGTTTTATTTTGTTTCACACTCACCCGGCCTGAAACAACCGGTGAAACAGCCTTGATTCCATTTAATTTGCTGATTTTTTCAAGCTTTGCTTCCGTTATAGAAAGATCTGTTCCAAATGTATTAATAGTAAGCAAATTGGTGCCTAAATTATTGATCTGACTTGTCACGCTTTTTGTCGAGCCTTGGGCAATAGAGACTAGCACAATGACGGAAGATACGCCGATGATAATGCCCAGCATAGTTAAAACTGCTCGTAATTTATTGCTTCGAATGCTACGCAACGCCATTTTAATCGATTGGAAGATTGCCAATTGGTTCACCTTCATTCTCGAACAGTTGCCCATCCTGGATGCGAACCATTCGTTTTGCTTGTTTGGCAATCGCCAAATCATGGGTGATTAAGATAATGGTGTGGCCTTGTTCATTCAAGCCTTGCATGACTTCAAGAATTTCAAGGCTCGTTTTGCTGTCCAAAGCCCCAGTTGGTTCGTCAGCAAGAGATC
>JAKACS010000343.1 GCA_021821235.1 Bacillota bacterium | reverse complement strand
TGGGAGAGGTGCTGTACAATGCTGCGAGTTGCACTGTTAAGTAGATGGCATGTTCATGCCGATGAGTATGCAGGCTATGCGAAGGAAAATTCAAATGTGGAAATTGTCAAGGTATGGGACGAGCAGGAGGAAAGAGGCAGAAAATGGGCGGAGGAGCTTGGAGTTGATTTTGAATGGAATTTGGAAAAAGTCATTACGGATCCTGCCATTGATGCCGTGATGGTCGCTTCGCCGACTTCTATGCACAATGAGATTATTTTAAGCGCTGTAACGGTCGGCAAACATATTTTTACCGAGAAGGTGCTCGCCTTTACTGTGAAGGAATGCATGGAAATTTATGAAGCAGTTGAAAAAAATAAGGTGAAGCTGATGGTCTCTTTGCCAAGGTTGATGGAACCGTATTTTTTATATGTGCACGAAGCCATCCAAAATGGGCTTGTTGGCAGAATCAATACAATCAGGTGCAAGGTTGCCCATGATGGTGCACTGCCTTCCGAAACTCACCCGAATGGTTGGCTGCCGGCATCCTTTTTTGACGAACATCTGTGCGGCGGCGGAGCTTTTATCGATTTTGGGGCACATCCGATTTATCTGACCAATCGGTTAGGCGGCGAGGTCAAGCATGTTTCAGCCAACTTAAGTAAATTTGCAAATGACAAGGTGGATGATCACGCTGTTGTGATCGTTGAATATGAATCCGGTGTAATTGGGATTTTGGAAGCATCGTTTGTCACGAGAAAGAGCCCGTTCATTCTCGAAATTTTTGGCACGGAAGGCACGATTTTGGTTGAAGACAGCCATGTGAAAATCAGAAGTACGAAATTGAATGATGGGCAATGGCTTGAACCGGAATTACCTAAAAAAAGGCCGATGGCATTTACTCAATGGGTAGAGTCTATCTTAAATGAGAGAGAGCCTGATATTAAAAAGGAAGATGTTGTCCGGTTAACGGAGCTGAATGAGTTGGCTGCAAGGTCGCATCAAGAGGGAAGAAGAATTTTTAGAAATGAAAGGGTGTCCTTAGAAAAAGAAAAGGTAGACTTTTGTTGAAAAAGTGAGACGGAATTTTTCTAAAAAAAGGACTATTCCTTTTACACAAGGAGTAGTCCATCAATATCGATGATTTCAATTTTTTTATTAGACTTTTGCTTAATATATCCCTGATCTTCGAATTGTGCGAACTTGCGACTAATGGTTTCTGGAGTTGTTCCTAAGTAGGATGCCAAATCCTTTTTGCTCATCGGCAATGTGATTTCGTTAGCGAAATGATCATCCATACACTCAGCTAAAAAGAGCGCAATCCTCGTTTCCACGCTTTCTGTAGCAAAACGCGTTGTTTGCTTCTCGGATTCATCAAGTCTGTTGGAAAATTCAGTTAAAATTTTTAGCGAAATAGCTGGGAATTTATACAAAAGTGTCTGCAAGTCACTCCGTTTGATCATGCAAACTTGAGAATCTTCCATTGTTTGTGCAAATGCTTCATGAACGGTATCTTTAAATAAGGCTAGTTCTCCTGCATAGGAGCCCGGAGTTAAAATCCGAACCAACTGCTCCTTTCCCGATTCTGATATTCGGTAAATCCTAATTTTTCCTTTGTTCACAATATAGAGGGTCTCTGCGGTATCCCCAGCGTGATAGAGAAATTCACCTTTTTTATATGTGGCTGAATAAACCATTTCCATCACTTCTGCCAACTGCTCATCTTCCAAATGATTAAAAATGGGTACAAGTGAAACACAAGAAGAAGTGTGGCGATCCGAATGGTTGTGGTGGCAGTGTTGACATTTGTTTGTTTCCATACAATTCACTCCCTACTAATGCACTCGCTTTTTTTCGATAGCAGCGCGTTCAACTCTATTATACTTTTACAACCTGTAATTTTGCTTTTAAATTTCGTTTTTTTAACTGGAATCCTCTTAATCTCATTGCGTTGAAAATAACGATTAAGACACTGGCCTCATGAATAAACATGCCTGAAGCTAAATGAACCGTATTGTTTAATACGCCAAATAATAAAGCGATCACAATAAAGACAGCAAAGAATGTATTTTGTTTCATATTGCGAATCGTTGCTTTCGAAAGTGAATATGCGTGTGACAATTGACTAAGCTTATCCGCCATTAAGACAACATCTGCTGTTTCCATGGAGATATCTGTGCCGCCTTCACCCATCGCTAGCCCAATATCGGCAGTTGCGATTGCCGGGGCATCATTAATCCCATCGCCGGCCATTGCCACCACGTGGCCAGCTTCTTTTTGTTTTTTGACATATTGCACTTTATCCTCTGGCAACAATTCTGCATAAAATTCATCTAAACCAAGTTTTCTGGCAACAATTTCTGCGGTGTAGCGATTATCGCCAGTGAGCATAATCATTTTCTTAATACCATTTCTTCTCATTTCAGTCAATGCTTCGAAAGCATCATCACGAATTTGGTCAGCAATTGAAAAAATACCTGCTATTTTTCCATTGACTGCCGCAAAAATGGCTGTGTTCCCGGCCTTTTCACGCATGATTGCGTAATCAGCTACCGCTTGTGGAATTGAGATCTGTTCTGTGTTCATTAATTTGCGATTTCCTACAACTAATTGGTCATTGTCCACTGTTGCACGGATCCCGTTTCCTTTTATAATTTCTCCGTTTATAAGTTCCCCATGAAGATCAATCTTCCTTGCCTGTGCTTCTTTGACAATAACTTGGCCTAGAGGATGTTCCGAGATGGTTTCAGCCAGAGCTACAATCCTGAGCAAGCTGTTTGTTTCAAAGTTTGTAAATAGTTTGATATCGGTTACTTCTGGTTTTCCTTTCGTGAGTGTACCTGTTTTGTCAAATACAACAGTATCCACTTTAGAAAATCTGTCCATCGCCTCGCCGCCTTTAACGAGAACCCCATTTTTCGCACCATTGCCAATGCCTGCCACTGTTGAAACGGGAGCACCGATTACTAAAGCGCCAGGACAGGAAATAACTAAGAAGGTAATGGCTAAGCGAAGATCCCTTGTCAAGAAAAAGACAAGAATTGCTAAGGTGGCAACTGCTGGTGTATAAAATTTCGAAAATTGATTGAGAAATTTTTCTGTTTTCGATTTGGCTTGTTGGGCTTCTTCTACTAACTCAATGATTTTTGAAAAAGTTGTGTCATCTCCAACTTTTTCTGCAATGATCTCAATATAGCCGTTATCAACGATTGTACCACTAAAAACATTGTCATTCAGTAATTTGGCAACAGGCGTAGACTCTCCGGTTATGGCTGCTTCATTTATAACGGCTTGCCCTGCTGTAATTTTCCCATCTACGGGAATTTTTCCACCTGAGCGGATGAGCACGCGATCGCCTTTGATGACTTCTTCTACAGGAAGAGTGGAAGTTTGTGTACCTCGGATCACAACGGCTTCTTGTGGTGCCATCTCAATTAAATTCTTTAAAGATGAACGTGATTTTTCAAGTGTCCGCATTTCTAAATAATCTCCAAACAGGAACAGGAAAGCAACAATCGCTGATTCTGTATATTCCTGTATATAAACCGCTCCAATAATAGCAATAAGGACTAACAAATCAATGCTGAACCATTTCATTTTAATTGATTGCCAAGCCTTTAATGCAATCGGTATGCCAGCGATAACGGTTGCAAGCAAAAGCGCAATTGCGTTTGGCTCATTTTTTTCAATTCCTTTCAAAAAAATCCCAATCAGAATGAGCGCAAAAGAAATAATGATAATCGGCTGCTTAAATCGATTAATCACAAGGATCATTTTCATCCCTCCTTCGTATTCGGAAACTTAGTTGGCTAAAAAAGAAGGCTCATAACCATTTTTCGGACTTAGTTAAAAGAGCTGGTTATAAGCCTTGTTTCGGTTTAGTTTGGATCACTGCAATAAACAACTTCAGAAAGAATTTTATATCCTTTCATTTTCGTGAGTGCTTTTTGGGCTTCCTGTTTTGTCTCAAATTCAAATTGCGCCGTATCTTCTTTTGAAAACAACGTGATAACCCACATAGAAATTCCTCCAATTTAATTAAGTTTTTAGTGAACTACTCCTTTGGTTGAGCTAAATGTGCATTGCAAGTGATCATGAAACTTTTGTAGAGAGAACTTCGTAACCTAATTTTTTGATCTTATTTTCTAATTGGTCTGCTTCAATTTGTGATTCGTCATATTCTGTTTTTACCTTGCTTAGGTTATATAAAACAACCGCTGTACTTACTCCCGTCGTTTTATTGAGAACTGCCTCAATTTTATTAATACAAGATGGACAGGTTAATGGTTCTAATTGGAATACTGCTTTTGCCATTTTAGAAGCCTCCTTTTCGTTTATGTCCTTATCTTAAACCATCCTTTGTCTGGAAAAATTGATGGGAATCAAGATCGGCCAAATAATTTCAAACGATCCTTGCTTCTGAATGAGTTAAATTAGGAGGGACAAATTACCTGGTGATTTGTCCCGATTTTGTGTTATAGTAATAAATAACTGTATTCAGATTACTTTTAAAAACATAAGGAGTGACCAGAGTGAAAAAATTTGGAATATTTAGTTTGATTTTACTTTTTACCCTCGTTATCGCTGCTTGCGGTAACAATAATACGGCAGGCGATAAGGGAGGAACGGAAAAGGTTTATAAAGTAGGTGTTGACACCACATATCCTCCATTTGAATTTAAAGTCGGCGACGAATATAAAGGAATCGACATTGATTTAATTAATGCCATTGCCAAAAATCAAAAATTTAAAATTCAATTAGTGCCAATGGACTTCGGCGGCATTATTCCGGCC
>JAKACS010000342.1 GCA_021821235.1 Bacillota bacterium | reverse complement strand
TCTTGCTGACATGAGCGCACTTTCCTGTTTGCTCAATTCTTCTTTAAACCGTGTATAGAGCAAGATATTGTAGTCTGTTCCTATGCCAAATAATACGACCACCACAAATACTTGAGTGAAGTTGGAAAAAGGGAAATTGACTTTATCCACAAGCTGTGCGATTACTCCCATTGATACCAAATAAGAAACTCCAACTGTAAGCAGTGAGATGATCGGAACAATTGGTGAACGAAAGACAATAATGAGCACAGCAAGAATGAAGACAATCGCGATGATTTCTGTCTTTTTGACTCCTTCTTGCGTAGACTTTACAAAATCATTATTGATCAGTTCACTCCCTGTTAAATACGTTTGAACATCTTTCGTTTGAATGACTTGATTTATTTTTTTAGAAACGTTTGTAATCGTACCTTTCTTCTTATCAACCGAGAGTTGCGTCAAAATCGTCGTGTTGTCTTTTGAAACTAACTGTTTTTCCAATTCTTTACTGTCTAAATAGGAAGTAATTTCGCTAATCCCCAGCTGCTTTTGCTTGGCTTTTAATTCATTTATCGCAGTGCTGATCTGATCTTTTTGTTCGTTGCTCAAAGCTTTTTTGCTGCCGCTGTTAAAAACAGCGATGATTCCATACGTTTCTTCACCTTTTTTACCCATTTGTTTGAGCATGTCGTTCGCAACCGCACTTTGCTCTGTTTTGGGAATGGTAATTTGCCCTTTTTCTTTCACAAGCTGATCTAAATTTGGCATTGTTATTACCGTTACAAACGTAATGATTATCCAAAAAATAAAGGAGAGACTTCTCCCATTTTTAAACTTATGCATGTAAAATCACCTTTTTCTCTATCAAATGATCGGAATGACCATCTATTCTGTTAGTTTCCATTTTGGAATGAATATTCATTCCTTTTGCTACATGCTATTGAATCAACTGACTCGAATAGCATTCCAGGAACTTTCTTCAAGTTCTTTTAACAATTCTGGCGTTTCTTCAAGTTCCCCTGATTGGATCATCTTAAAAAGCATCACAAACGATCCGTATACAATCGCAATCAATGCAGCTGATGGCAATGACCGAATAATCCCCTGTTTTTTCCCATTCTCGATCGTGCCAATAATAAAATCGAGAAAGGCATTAAACGTATTTTTACTCTTCTCGTCCAGATAATAACCGTCATTATGGGAATTGATAAAAAGAAGAGCGTTCCCATTGTGTTTGGCAAATTCAAACAGTTGGTAAAAAATATGTGTAAATTGTTCCCGAATGGTTGAATTGAAAGGAAAGTTCGTTTTCAATGCTTCAGAAAATTGCAGGACACATTTTATAAATAAAGAATTCACAAGGGATTCTTTGTTCTCAAAGTATCGGTAGATCGTACCAGCTCCGACTTTTGCCTTTTCAGCAATCATCGGCACTGTTGTTCCATCATAGCCGCGTTCAGCAAACAATTGCATGGCTGCTTCAAAAATATCCTCTTGTTTCGTATTTGACATTTTACCACCTCTATTCTACGGAATGAATATTCATTCCGTATTATAAATTTTGATATTTAAAAAGTCAAGCCGGTTTTAACGTTAAATATATTATTTACTTTTACATATTTTCCAAAACCCATTTGTTAAATGATAAAAACCTATCAAAAGATAACTGACAGGTTCGTGATTTTGATATTCTATTGTTGAAAATGCTCCGTTTTTGTCTCTACATCAAAAAGCCGTTTATTTAACACTTGGATTTGACTTTCTTTCATTTCAACTTGTTTTTTAATATGAGTTAACATGCTCATAATGGTATCTTCTGATGCAGTTCAATACGTTGTACGCCCTCTTTTAAAGTTTGTACGTCTACTTTTATGTCCTGGACATTTTCATTTAAGCGTTGGACATCTTGATTTAATCCTTGGACATTTTCTTTTAAATCCTGAACATCGCTTTTTAATGATTGGGTGTCTTGCTTTATTGTGTTTACATCTTGGATTAGAGTATTTATTTGTTTCCCCATCATTTCTTGCCCTGCAAGAATTTGCTTTAATAACTCCTCCACCATAATCAACTCCCTATCATTTTTATTTTAAACAAGAAACCATCTAAAATAAAGAATGAATTTTGTTGTTTTTTGGAACATCAAAATTTTTGCCAAAACAAAAAGGGTATCCAAAAAACCTTTTCGGGTACCCTTTTTAACTATACTTTACTTCTTCAATTGATAATATTGCTCAAGAATCCCTTTAAATAACGGCGTTGTTGGATTGAGCTTTGTGTACTCCTGTACCGCGGCTTCGATTCCTTGTTCTTGAATCGTTTTCTGAATTTGGACTGCTTCTTCATCCCCTTGAAAATCATAAAGAAGTGCAGCGGCAATTCCCTTTTCAAGGTGCATCGGTTCTTTTCCGATAAGATCACTGTATTGCCGGGCGGGGCTGACAAGCCGATCATTCGGCCCCAACTTTCGAATCGGAGAACGCCCTACCCTTGTTACTTCATCTGAAATATATGGATTGGAGAAACGCTGGATAATTTTTTTAATATAGTTTGTGTGCGTCTCTTGGTCGAAACCATACTTTTTAACTAAAAATTCACCGCTCTCTGTAAGCGCGCCTTCCACCAATTCTCTAATTTCACTTTGATCCATTGCCTGGTTAATCGTTTCAATATCGTAGTAATAGCCGAAATAGGCTGCCAGGGCATGCCCTGTATTAACCGTAAATAGTTTTCTTTCAATATACGGAACCAGTTCTGGCACAAACGTAATTCCCTTAATGTCTGGTTTTTCACCGGCTAGCTTTGTTTCTTCAACAACCCATTCATAGAAAGGCTCTACTTTAACCATTAATTTATCTTCGTTTGCCTGATTCGGAACGATTCGATCAACAGCAGCATCTGGAAAGCCAAAACGTTGGTCAAAAAGAGCTTTTTCTTCCTCATTTAGCTCTTCATATATTTTTTCCTTTAATAAGCTCGTTCCGCCAATCATATTCTCACAAGCAATAATCGTAAGCGGTTTTTCCGATATTTCAATTCTTCTACGTAAACCCGCAGCAATTAAACCTGAAATAAGCGGGAGAATCGTCGGGCCGATTGCTGTCGTTAATAGATCGGCTTTTGCAATAGCTTCGATCACTTGTTCTGGATTCGTTTTACTGTTAATCGCTCGAACATTCTTAATCACAACTTCCTGTTGAGCAGGATCAGCCAGGACGACACGATATTCTTTTCTTTCATTCAACAGATCCACAATTTCACTATTTACATCAATAAAACATGTTTCATATCCTGAGTGATACAATAAATTGCCGATGAAGCCACGGCCAATATTACCGGCGCCAAAATGGACAGCTAACATATTAGTTCACTCCTTCAAATATCGCAATCATTTCTTCGGGAGTTGTTGCTTGAATTAATTTTTCCACATTTTCTTCTTCCGAACATACGATGGCAATGTTGGATAAAATATCGAGATGCTCATTGTTTTTTCCAGCAATTCCGATTAGAATTTTCACCGTATTTCCATCGCCAAAATCTACCCCATCTGGTACTTGTATAACTGAGATCCCCGATTCCTTTACGAAGTCCTTAGAATCGTCTGTTCCATGTGGAATTGCGATATAATTTCCCATATACGTTGATGTCAGCTGTTCCCTCTCCAACATTTTTTCAATATACTCCGAATTAACATATCCTTGTTCTACAAGAATGCTCCCCGTCTGTCTAATTGCTTCTTCCTTTGTATTTAACACCCTATTTAAGCGAATGTTTTCTCTTTTTAAAATCGGTTGAGACATCTTTATACACTCCTTACATTTTGTACTTTTTCATTAAAAAATTGATCCAGTCTAGCTGTTAAAAATGAAGCCACTTTGTCTTGTTCATCTGATTGAAAAACAGCTAAACTTTCTTCACTTTCAATTAATATTGAACTGATAAAACTTAGCACTTCCAAGGTACTTTCTGCTGCTTTTACTGGAGACAGCAGTAATAACAAATGCTTCATTTCAATTTGAGATTGATCCATACCATTTACCCAAACAGGGTGTTCCAGTACATAAATCGTAAAGGAAGGTTTCAGTATCGATTCAACCCGGGTATGGAAGAGACCCATTGAAGTCTCAGGAATCCCAAGCCCTCCCAGACTCTCCCTTTCTACTAGCGCCTTGACGACCTCATCAACATCTGCAATTATTTGTTGTTGATATAATTCTTGGCATGCTCGCTTTAAAATTTGTTCAACAGCTTCATTTTCTACAATGGTTTTTACAGCAAATCCTTGAAGAATGGTTCGAATAGTATCTGCATAATCACGGATGGCAGCCATCTCCTCTATCAGTTTGGCGGACTGTTTTTCCCCAGGGTGCTTTTCACTTTGATCACTTTTTCCAAGTCCATTCATTTTCTTTTTTTCATTCATAAAAGAACGAATCTTTTCAATTTCCTCCCGATTTAGAAAGGGACTCGTTAAAATATAATCCGAATGGAAATCGGGGATAGGGATGGTTGAGATGATTAATTGATAATCAAGCGCATTCATTTTTTTGAATTCCATTACCGATACATTTTGAATATCTTTCAGTTCAGGAAATTCTTTCTGCAGTCTTGTCGCAAGCATCTTTGAGGTGCCAATGCCACTCGAACAAATGACAAGTGTTTTTAAATCACTCATTTCTTTATAGCCAAGTACCGCGGCGCCGAAATGCATCACAAGATAGCCAATTTCTTCGTCGGGGACAGCAAATTCATGAAATACCTGTTCAACAGCTTTTTTTACAATCGAAAATAAGTCTCCATA
>JAKACS010000341.1 GCA_021821235.1 Bacillota bacterium | reverse complement strand
CCAAAAGCCGTCTTTTAGCTTTCCTTCATGTGAAAGAAAGAATTATCCGGTATTAGCACCGGTTTCCCGGTGTTATCCCAGTCTTACAGGCAGGTTGCCCACGTGTTACTCACCCGTCCGCCGCTCACCACCAGGAGCAAGCTCCCAATGATTCGCTCGACTTGCATGTATTAGGCACGCCGCCAGCGTTCGTCCTGAGCCAGGATCAAACTCTCCGAAGAATTTGATATAGCTCATTTAAAATTAACGTTGGCTGATGCTGCTTCCTAAAGATAAGCAAACATCATAATTATTTGTTGACGTATTGTTTGTTTAGTTTTCAAAGAACAATCAGTAACTTTATTAGTATAGCAATCTATTAATACGGTGTCAATGTTTTTTTGAATACTATTTTTTAATCATTATGTCGACTTGGCATTAACGACTGCTTTAATATAATATCATCCTCCTTATTTATAGTCAATACTTTTTATTGTTTTTTTATTCAAGAAACAACAACAGAAAAAGTTCAAAAGCAGTCTTGGTTTGCCAGCTATTTGTAGTACAAAGAATAGATTAGCTTAAATTGCGACATTCTAGAAAAGAGTAATGTGGAAAAATCTAAATTTCATTACTTCAATATACAAGAAATGATACCAAAATCAAGGATTGGGTTAAATTTATACAAGGAGAAGTTTATGAAGCACTCACCCTTTAAATCAGAAGTTTATTTCTCATTTTTCATGGTCGTTGTCCTGATCTTCGTTTCCTTAAATATTTTCTACAGACTGGGTGACTTTCCAATCTACAGCTGGGATGAAGCAAGACATGGGGTCAATGCATACGAAATGTTAAAACACAAAAACTTCCTTATTAATACGTATCGAAATCAGATTGATTACTGGAATTTGAAACCGCCTCTTAGCTTTTGGGCTATTATGGCCGGCTATAAAATAGCAGGACTCAATACATTTGGACTCAGACTTTTTTCGGCGCTCTCCTCTTTTCTCACCAATATTATGGTCGGAGCTTTCGCATGGGTACGGTTCGGAAGACTCGCATCATTGATTTCTTCCACGGTCATGGCAACCAGCTCCCAATGGCTCCTAAATCATGGAGCAAGAACTGGCGACGCCGACGCTCTTTTTGTCTTTTTATATACAGCCTCGCTCATTTCCCTTCTATTAAGTATCAAACAAAAAAAGTGGCTGTTTGTTTCTGGAATGGCATTTTCATTTGCCTTTTTAACAAAAAGCTGGCATGCGGGCAGCATCCTCCTGATCATTTTTATTTTCCTATTCATAACTAACTGCTATCAAAAACTATCTTCTAAAGAATGGACAACATTTTTATTATTCATGACGTTTCCCATCTTCATTTGGACTTCATTCAGATTTCAATATGATCAATTATTATTTTTTAAAAAGATGATTGAATACGACTTATTGCACAGATCCTCAACTCCAATCGAAGGACACACAGGAGATTTCTTCTATTATTTCAATGTCCTTTGGAAATTCTCTAAGTATTGGATCATCATTTTATTAGCTTTATTTATGGTATTCATACATGATTTTCGGCAACATTTTTTACGAGCACAGAACAAGAATATCACAATTGGAATATACTTATGGCTAGTCATCCCATTGGCGCTCTACACCATTGCCTCAACTAAAATCAGGTGGTATATCCTGCCGGTTTATCCGGCAATTTCTTTGGCAATCGGTGCTTTAGCAAGCAAGGTTTACAAGATAAAGCCCGTGTTCATTCAATTCATTCTGTCTGTTTCAATTGTTTTCACGGCATTCGCTTACGAATATCAAATCTATACGTACATACAGCATCCTATTCCAAAGCTACAACTAAGTTTGCTAAAAACACTGCAAAGCACAGAAAAATTTAGAGGTTACAGCTTATTTCGCTATCATCAAGCCAACAGAGGAATTTGGCCGCAAAATTTAGTTCTTGCAGCAGAATTGTACGGAGATTTAAACATTCAAGACGGTGATTTTCTCACTTTTTTACAAAAAGATAAAGCCCTACTTCTACTAAAACGAGGGAAGAAAACAGAGCAGTTCATTCATAAACATAGGTTAACAATCCTTCTTGCAAACGAGTGGGGATTCATTGTCCGCAAATAGCCATTTATTCGCACTATTAAGAAAAGCGCAAGCGCCCTTGGTCATCGACGTAGGGAGGTGGACTAAGCCGAGTGAGATAAAGGAGAGTCGAAAGACGGTAGTCTTTCGTTCTCGACTTATCGTAGACGAGGCGAGGGAAGCGACTTAGTCGATAGGCGCTCCTCAGAAAAGCTATCGCTTTCCTTCGTGCGAGGCTATGCTTCCAAAGCTTATTCTTGTGGAGCTAGACAGTTATCGAAGTTAAGATTTAAATTTTGATATTACGAGAAAAGCCGGCCTTTTAAAATCAAGGCCGGCTTTCACGTTTTTATTTTGTAATTTTAACAAATCCTTCTGTATTTAAATCAACAGATCCTTGTTTTTCAAGAACCACTTTTTCACCCTCTGACAAGTTTGTGAAAACAATTGGAGTGATTGTTGATGTCGCGTGCTCTTTTACGTAATCCAAATCCACTTTTAATAATGGCTGGCCTTTTTCCACACGGTCATTTTCAGCGACGAGGGTTTCAAATCCTTCACACTTCAGATTCACTGTGTCAATTCCAACGTGGATTAAAATTTCACGGCCGCTGTCAGACAGGATACAGATCGCATGCTTTGTCGGAAAAAGATTGACAATTTCCCCATCAACAGGCGAAACAACGAGTCCTTCAGCAGGAATGATCGCAAAGCCATCACCCATCATTCTTCCAGCAAAAATTTGATCGGGAACATCAGTAATCGGCTTAACTTCTCCTTTTAATGGCGCAACAAATACTTCATCTTCAGGGTTACTCTCGCCGACTTGGTATTCAATGCCCTTTTTAGATGTATTTTCAACAACCCGAGGTGTTTTTCCTTCTATAATATCTTTCATTTGGCCTTTAATCATTTCAGATCGAGGACCAAAGATAGCTTGAATATTGTTTCCAACTTCAAGCACACCTGAAGCGCCAAGCTGCTTTAACCGATTTTTATCTACATCTTTACGATCATTGACAGATACACGAACTCGCGTGATACATGCGTCTAAGTGGGCAATATTTTGTATTCCACCCATTGCTTCAAGAATATTTCCAGCTAGATCACCAACATTGACATTTCTAGAAGAAGCATCCAATTCTTCCTCTTCCACTTCCCGCCCTGGCGTTTTTAAGTTAAATTTAACGATAATAAAACGGAAAATGAAGTAATATACAAACGCAAATCCGATACCTAATACGATCGCAATCCACCATCGCTCTTTTCCCGGCAAAATGCCAAAAAGCAAAAAGTCAATGGCACCGCCGGAGAAGGTATAACCCAAATGAACCTTGAAGAGGGCCAACAATACAAATGACAGGCCATCTAGGACTGCATGAATAAAGAACAGTAGCGGTGATACAAACAAGAAAGAAAATTCGATAGGTTCCGTTATCCCTGTTAAAAAAGATGTTAATGCAGCTGAGCCAAGCAAACCCGCTACCAACTTCTTCTTCTCAGGACGCGCTGTATGATACATCGCAAGGGCAGCAGCCGGTAATCCAAACATCATAATTGGGAATTCTCCCTGCATAAAATACCCTGCGGTAAGTTTTACATTGTCTTTTAATTGCGCAAAGAAGATCGTCATGTCGCCACGGACAATTTGTCCAGAAGCTGTTTTATAGGAACCAAACTCATACCAAAATGGCGCATAGAAAATATGATGCAAACCAAAAGGTATAAGCAATCGTTTAATAAACCCAAAAAAGAATACGGCAGGGAGTGTTCCGCTTCCCATCAACCAGTTAGAAGCACCATTCATTCCGTGCTGAATTGGAGGCCAAATAAATACCAATAATAAACCAGTGATCAATGAATAAAACGCAGTTGCAATCGGTACAAATCGTTTACCAGCAAAGAAACCAAGGAAAGAAGGCATTTCAATCGCATGGTACCGCTTGTAGGCAAAGGACGCAATTAGTCCGACAACAATTCCACCAAATACACCAGTCTGTAATGTCGGGATCCCTAAAACGTTTGCATACGCAGGGTCATTAGTGACCATTTTTGCAGTAACACCCAACCATGAACTCATCACTTGATTTAATACTAAATAACCTACAATAGCAGCTAGCGCAGCTGCTCCATCTCCAGCCAAACCAATTGCTACCCCTGCAGCAAAGATAAGAGCTAGGTTGCTAAAAATAATTGATCCAGCATCCTCCATCACACTTGCAATTAGTTGGATCACATCCACATTTAAAAACGGAAGATACTGTAACATCGTTGGCTGTTGAAGTGCATTTCCTATACCCAACAGCAAGCCTGCTGCAGGCAAAAGGGCAACCGGAAGCATCAATGCTTTACCGACTTTCTGCAAAACGCCAAAAGCATTTTTAAACATAAAGATTGACCCCCTAAAAATTTTCCGCTCATTAATTGTTACATTCTTGAAAAAGAAAATAAAAAAAGGCATGAGTAAAAATAATCAATTGAAGTTTTTGGCAATAGATTCCCCTTAAAAACCCCATTAATTCCTTTTACTCATGCCCGATCAAATCAGTAACACGTAAGGATAAGGACGTATTTATTTATTGTTGAGGCGTTGCAGATGCAATGTTAAATAGACAGCTTCCGCGTCAAAAACTTTCTTCTTCAATGTTTGCTGCATCACTTTAATGATTTTCCACGAGAGATTATAGCATACAGGATATTCAACCTTCAACATCACCTCCAGAATA
>JAKACS010000340.1 GCA_021821235.1 Bacillota bacterium | reverse complement strand
AAGAGCAGGCTGAATATTACAAAAATAAACGCTGCTCCTGCATTCATATATGGCTGTTTCTTGATCATTTTTCTTGCACAACCTTAACATTATTTTCATTTTGAACAAGACCCATTTGTTTGGCTTTCTCACGAATTCTTTCATATGAGCTTAATTCGCTTACCTGAACCTGAAGATCGCTATTTATTTTTTGCTGTGCTTTAATAGATGTCTGCACTTGCTGAATCCCCTTATTTATTTGATAAATTTGCGATTGATTGGAAATCATTTGAATAGCTCCGTAACAAACCATCCCGGCAAAAGCTAAACCAAGCACTTTCTCTCCAGGGGTCAGCCAAATAGTGGATTTGTCTTTTACTTTACTTGGACGAACATTTTCTTGTCTTCGCTGCTGCTGTTGTTGCTGATGTTGTAATTCTCTTGCAAGATTGCTCATTCTTTCCCCTCCTGAAATCTTCTTTATCGTTTTTCTGCAATTCGAAGCTTTGCAGATCGCGCCCGATTGTTTTGCTCTAATTCTTCTTCAGAAGGAGCAATAGGCTTCCTTGTTATTAGCTTTAAGACCGGCTTGTATTCATCAGGTATCATCGGCAGCCCCGGAGGCAAGGAAGATGATTCACTAGCTTTTTTAAAAGCCGCTTTGCAAATCCGGTCTTCCAATGAATGAAACGTAATCACGCTTATTCTTCCGCCAGGCGCCAAAAGCTCTATTGCCTGTTCCAACGATTTTTCAAACACCGTCAATTCATCATTCACAGCAATGCGGATCGCTTGAAAAATCCGTTTAGCCGGGTGTCCACCTTTTCTCCGCGCCGGCGCCGGAATCGCTTCTTTAATCAGTTCAACCAATTCACCTGTTGTTCCGATCGGTTTTTTTTCCCTTGCGGATTCAATTTTACGGGCAATTTGTTTTGAAAACTTTTCTTCCCCATAGCGAAAAAAAATGCGAACAAGGTCTTCATATGCCCAGCTGTTGATGACATCGTATGCGGACAAATTCGCATCCGTGTCCATTCTCATATCGAGTGGGGCGTCATGATGGTAACTGAAACCTCTTTCCGGTGTATCCAATTGCGGAGATGAAACGCCAAGGTCATAAAGAATTCCGTCAACCTGGTCAATGCCTCTTTTGCCAAGCTCCTCTTTCAAAAACAAAAAATTGCTTTTAATAATGGTAAGTTTCTCTTTGGATTCTGCTAATTTTTTCTGTGCATGTTCAATCGCAATCTCGTCCTGGTCAAACGCAAATAATCTTCCTTTCTCACCAAGAAGGGAGAGAATATAAGCGCTGTGACCCGCTCCGCCAAGCGTACAATCCACATAGATGCCGTCCGGATGAATCTTTAATCCGTCGACAGCTTCCTTTAATAATACCGTTGTATGTTCAAACATCTTTTTCCACCTTTCCAACCGAAAATTCCGAAATGGGCATGGATAAATTATATTAAGATAACTTTCCCATTATATATCAAAGCCAATCATATTTTCAGCAAGATCTGCAAAAGATTCCTCAGATTGAGCAAAATATTCTTCCCAAATCGGCTTACTCCAAATTTCAATTCGATTGGAAACTCCTAAAATTACACATTCTTTCTCCAATTTTGCATATTGAAGCAATGGTGCAGGGATATTAATTCTTCCTTGTTTATCCAGTTCGCTTTCTGTAGCGCCGGAAAAAAAGAAGCGAGTAAAGGCGCGGGCATCTTTTTTCGTAAGCGGCAAAGTTTTCAGCTTATCTTCAAGCAGTTTCCACTCCGCCAATGGGTAGCCAAACAAACATTGATCCAAACCGCGTGTAATGATGAATACCTCCCCTAAATCATCACGAAATTTAGAAGGCACGATCATTCGGCCTTTATTATCAATGCTATGGTGATACTCACCCATGAACATACCCGTTACCCCCAATTACCCCACTATCTAAATAAAATGTACCACAATCCCCCACTTTCCTCCACCTGTTTTTTTATAATTCTCTCCTTCACTTTAAAATTCCTGTTAAAAAAAGAAAAAACTTCACGTTAGTGTGAAGTTTTTTACATTTTGATCACTTTATGTGTTCCGTCAAAGACAAACGGCTGTTCCATCAAATCATTGATCAGCGTTAACCCATACAGATTAAGATAATAAAAGACATTCCATATCCGCTCTTGCGGAAAACCATCCGGCCTTAAAGCAAGATCGACACGAGCAAATTTATTTAGTACCACTTCATGCTGTAGTTTGACAGATTCCTCTAGTTTTTTCTCCATAAAGTCAATTTGCTTCAAAAGAAGATTTTCATTCTTCTCAAGCAATGGCAATAAGGCTTTATCAAGCTCATTCGTCTTTGCTTCAATTAATTCGTACTGCCTTTTCAGCTGCTCTTTTGTTGCAGTAAACAATGCTTCAATTTCCTGGTCCTTTATCGATTCAAGAAACTGCTGTTTCTCGGGCTCCGTTCCCCGGGCTAAAACGGCCGCTAAATCCAAATTCAATTCGGCCAAATCCGTTTCCGTTGAGCGGTCAAGCAAGGTGATATTCAAGCGGGGAACAATCGGCGGCAGCTTGATGCCAAAATGTTCAAAGACAAGTTTTAATTCAGCCCAATAAGAGATTTCACCGGGACCTGCGATAAAGGCGATTGTTGGAAAAATCCATTCCTGGGTCAGTGGCCTCGTCACGACATTGTTGCTTAATTTTTCCGGTTGTTCATCCGCCAATTGGAGCAATTCTTCTTTTGAAAAAGATACCGTCCCATTTCTGCCGATAAAGCGGTCATTGCTGCGGTCGAATTCCAGTAAAATCCGCTCATTTTTCTCGTGATCATAATAAAAAAGATTGGCGGCATCTTCGCTTACATCGAGTGTAATCGGGAATCCTTTTTCGCTGATTTGCTGCTGCTGTTCCAATAAAGAATGCGTAATCGAGTCGTGATGATGAATTTGCCTTTTAAACAATTCTTTTTCCAGTTGGCGCAGCTCGCGGTCACCTGAATCAACAATTAAAAGTCCGTAGTCTTTAAACAGCTCCATAATTATGAAAGCGAAGAAATCAACAAACGTATTGGCCTTTGCCAGCTGTTTTCCGACAAAATCCAGCAATGCATTCGTATGCTCGGTTTCACCGAAGTTTTCAATCACGTTCTTTGCCCAGGACAAACACGTCTCTTTATAAAGATCGATGTCTGAAACCATCTTTTTGTGCTGCACTTTTTCAGGATAAATCCATTTATCAACCTTCTGATCCATCGGCAAGAAGATATGGTTTACTTCCTGGTAGTCATGATCTTCACCGGCAATCCAAAAAACCGGGACAACAGGAACATTCAGCTCTTTCTCTTTCTGTTCCGCCAGTTTTATAATCGAAATCACTTTATGTAAAGTATAGAGCGGCCCTGTTAGAATTCCGGCTTGCTGCCCGCCAATCACCACTAGACTATCAGGATTTCGCAATTTCTCCAGTGAAGTTTGAACTTTCGTAGAGACTGGAAAACGCGCCATAAAATTTTCAATATATTCAGCCATTTCATTTCGGGGAAATGTCCGATTTTTCAACTCTGCCATTCGTTCCCAGTCTGAACTTGTTTGCTTAAATGGATAATGGAAAAACGGCTGAATAGCAGCTGTTTGTTGTATATATTCTGAAGCAAAGCGATTTGTAGCAGGTAAAGAGAGATGGGAAATCTCCATTCATGAACTTCCTTTCTAAAACGATTGTGTACTTTATCGAGTATAGCATTAACAACATGATTTGAAAAAAAACTTTGCCCATAAAAATGAAAAAATATCGGTACCCGAACTATTTGCCTGCTGCTTTATGGGCTGATTCCTTCTCTTTCCCCTTGATGAGGTGATAAAAAACAGTGCAGAGCGGAGCATTCTTTTCCTGTTTTTCTGCCTCTTCCAGCAAAAATCCGAGAATTGCCTCCACTTCTGTTTTTCTTCCTGCCTCAACATCCTGCAGCATCGACGACCGATTTTCTGCGGTTTTAAGACAGACGTTGACCATCTTTTCAAAAGAAGCATTCGGATCTTTCAACTTTACGATAGCCGCCATTTCACTGAAAAATATCTTTACCGTCTGATGATAAAAGGGATTTGCGATCAGCTGGCCATTTTCAACCTGAAGAATGGCAGTTAACGGATTTACAATCGCATTCACAATCAGTTTATTTACCAGCATTTCATAGTAGTCAGCTTGAAAACTAAACGGAAAGCCGCTTGGCGCCTGTTCAATGAGCCGGGACAATGGCGAAAGACCGCCATTGTAAACGGCGACATTGGTGACGCCTTCACCATGATGGCGTACCGTAAAGGAATTTTCTTTCACTGCCCCATGTTCAACCGAGCCAACATAGATGTTGTTTGCAGAGATGGTTTCCAAAAACTTTAAATGCCCCATCCCATTTTGCAAGAATAATAAATTTCCGCAGGCCGGTATTTTCGAAAGCTGCGCCAGAACCGTTTCTAATTGATACTGCTTAACGGCAAGAATCGCTAAATCGCCTGGGTTTATATATTCGTTAATGGTTTTTGCCTCGATGCGAAAAGACATCGACTTTTGGCCTTTTACTAAAACAATACCATGTGTATTCAATTCAGCTGCCTGCCGTGATGATTTTGTGAAGACAGTCACAGCAAACACCTTGCTTAAATACGCCGCAAATAAAAGACCAATTGCTCCCCCGCCAATAACATCAATTTTCATAAAAATCCCCCTCTCCTTTTTTCTTTATTCTAACAAAAAACCATCCCCTTTTCTTACTTGTTTCGAAAAGGGGATGGTTTCGTTAAATTGGAATATATGGCATTGAAAGCTGCTTCCGGCCTCATTTTCATTCTCCTTCCT
>JAKACS010000339.1 GCA_021821235.1 Bacillota bacterium | reverse complement strand
ATGACAGGAGGCGGCGGTGAGAAGACTTATCAAATAAATAAAGGGCTGGCACAAGCAGCGAATTTTTCGGGAGTGGCCATGGCGGTTGGTTCCCAAATGGCAGCCTTGAAGGATTCCAATGAAAAATATACCTATGAAGTAGTTCGCAAGTACAATCCAAACGGTATCGTCATCGCTAATCTTGGAAGCGAAGCAACAGTTGAGCAGGCGAAACAAGCAATTGATATGATTGAAGCAAATGCTTTACAGCTGCATTTGAACGTTATCCAAGAATTGACAATGCCGGAAGGGGATCGCGATTTTACTGGTACCCTCTCAAGAATCGAAGCAATTGTAAAAAACGTTTCCGTCCCTGTGATCGTTAAAGAAGTCGGATTTGGAATGAGTCGTGAAACCGTTTTATTGTTGAAATCTGCCGGGGTGACGATGATTGACATCGGAGGAGCAGGTGGTACCAACTTTGCAAAAATTGAAAATCGCAGAAGAATCCAGGCTCTTTCCTTCTTTAATGACTGGGGTATCCCTACTGCAGTATCAATAGTGGAGGCTGCGAATCTCGCGGGTAATTTGTCAATTATTGGGTCAGGAGGAATCCGTACGAGTACGGATGCGGCCAAGGCGATAGCGCTTGGAGCAGATGCAGTAGGGATCGCAGGTTCCTTTTTAACCATCCTTTTAGAAAACGGATCTGAAGCCCTTTATCAAGCGATCACCAATTTTCATATGGAATTAGCCTTGATCATGACTGCACTTGGGGCAAGGACACTTGCAGAATTGAAACAAGTCCCGCTAATCATTGCTGGTAAAACAGATCATTGGCTTAAGCAAAGAGGAATTGACACAACAAAATATAGCCAAAGACAAAAAAGATAAAGCTCTCGCGTTTTACGCGAGAGCTTTCGTTTTAGTCCGCTTTGGAATCGTTCATGGGACGAGCTTCTTCAGGGCTTTGCAGTTTTGTTGCTCCTGGGTAGTGCAAGGCCTGATCACGATCCGACTCAACTCTTTTGCTTGCTTTTAGTTTTTTTTCCTGACGATCCTTGCCCATCATCCAACACCTCCTCTTTTTAAGATGGGTGTAGAATGAAAAGATTATTCCGGCAAGTATGAAACTCCTGTAATTGTACCGATAATGGAAAACATAGGAGGGTGTTTTGGGAATGGAAGGATCAATGTTTTATTTTCTCTTTTGGTGTTCGTGGATTTATATAACGTTTTTGATGAGAAAAGAACATCCTTATCGGACAAAACTGGCTGCGGTTGTTTTAATCGTCATCATATTAGCTGATTTTTCAATACCAATTGGAAGCTTGAAAGTATATGCAGGCGGTCTTTTTTTATTAATGACCACCTATATGTCTGTAAAAAAAGAAAAAGGGAAATCCCTGGCTTATTTTTTTATTTGTTCATTCATCATTATGATTGCATACGTAACATTCCGCTTGTTCGAAATATTTGATCCAGTATGGCTTATTTTAAAAAAAGAGTGGATGATGGGCATCATCCTTGGTTATTTAGCGATTCTGCTTCAAAAAAGTGTTAGGGGACGGCTTTTCGTCTTGATCAGCGGTACGATCCAGGGCGAGATTCTTTATGCTTATATTTTAAGCAAATATGGTTTCCCCTACCCAATCGCTGGACTTGGTTATTTGGATTCATTTTCCTTAACAGCAGCGTTGCTGATTCTTTGGAGCAGAATGGAGAATCTCGGTTTTTATTTTGAACGGCACTTTAATGTTGCCGAAAGAGGAAAAGAAAAATCTTCCTAAATGGGAAGATGTTTTTCTTTTTTCCGTTGCGGGAACGGATTAACATTTGTTACTATAATAAAGTTAAGCCCTTCTTCTTAAGGAAGGGTTTCTTTGCAATAATGCAGTTTATTTTGAGAATGGTGCTGCGGATAACTTTTGTTATCGTTGAAAAAAATAGATGGAGCATTTGTTGTTAGTAGTAGAGAAAGGGTGGTTTTGATGGTGAAACCTGTGATTGCGATTGTTGGCCGTCCAAATGTCGGTAAATCAACAATCTTCAATCGGATTGTTGGAGAAAGAGTTTCCATTGTCGAGGATATTCCGGGTGTAACACGTGATCGGATTTACAGTTCAGGAGAATGGCTGACCCATGAATTTAATGTAATAGATACAGGAGGTATTGACATTGGTGACGAGCCTTTTTTAGAGCAAATTCGCCAACAAGCTGAAGTGGCAATCGACGAGGCGGATGTTATTATTTTAATTACAAACGGGCGAGAAGGAGTTACAGCCGCTGATGAAGAAGTTGCCAAAATTCTATATAAATCAAAAAAACCGGTTGTTTTAGGCGTCAATAAGATTGATAATCCGGAAATGCGCGATCAGATTTATGATTTCTACTCTCTTGGGTTCGGGGAGCCCATTCCAATCTCTGGTTCACACGGGCTTGGTTTGGGTGATTTACTGGATGAAGCGGCCAAGCATTTTCCGAAAACGAATCAGCCGGATTATGCGGATGATATGATTAAGTTTAGTTTAATCGGGCGGCCGAATGTTGGCAAATCTTCGTTAGTTAACGCTATTCTTGGCGAAGAACGGGTGATCGTCAGCGATATAGCCGGAACGACAAGAGATGCAGTCGACTCCATTTATACGTATAATGGAGAAAAATATGTCATTATTGACACAGCTGGAATGAGAAAAAAAGGGAAAGTATACGAAAATACAGAAAGATATAGTGTACTCCGTGCATTAAGAGCCATCGAGCGATCGGATGTTGTACTTGTTATTTTAAATGCTGAAGAAGGAATAATCGAACAAGATAAAAAAATTGCCGGATATGCACATGAAGCAGGCCGTGCTGTCGTAATGGTTGTGAATAAATGGGATGCTGTCGAAAAAGACGAAAAAACAATGAAGGAATTTGAAGAGAAAATTCGCGACCATTTTCTCTTTCTTAGCTATGCGCCAATCGTTTTTTTATCGGCAAAAACAAAGAAACGAATCCATACATTGTTGCCAATGATTAATGTGGCGAGTGAGAATCATGCAATGCGGGTCGAAACGAGCGTATTAAATGATATCATTATGGATGCTGTCGCAATGAACCCAACCCCAACTGACAAAGGTAAACGGTTGAAAATTTACTATGCCACCCAAGTTTCGGTTAAACCGCCAGCCTTTGTAATCTTCGTCAATGATCCAGAATTATTGCACTTTTCTTATGAACGGTTTTTGGAAAACCGGATCCGCGATGCTTTTGGGTTTGAGGGTACACCCATCCGGATTTTTGCAAGGGAAAGAAAATAAGAGAGGGCGTGAAATAAATGCAACGAACGGGCGAAAAGATTGCTGTGCTGGGGGCTGGAAGCTGGGGAACGGCACTGGCGATGGTGCTTGCAGATAATGGTCATAATGTACGGTTGTGGAGCCACAATCTAAATCAAGTTGCTGAGATTAACCGTGATCATACGAACAAAAAATATTTGCCGGGAATCTCGTTGCCGGACTCAATCGTAGGTTTTCTATCCTTGAGTGAAGCATTGGCCGAAGTCGAAACGATTATTGTTGCCGTACCGACAAAGGCAATTCGTGATGTTTCCGCGAAAATTCGCCCTGTGCAAAAAAAACCGCTTACGATTGTCCATGTTAGCAAAGGAATAGAGCCAAATACGCTTTTGCGCATTTCGGAAATGATTAAACAGGAAATTCCAGAAGAAATTGCAAAAGCGGTAGTCGTTTTATCCGGACCGAGTCATGCGGAGGAAGTCAGCTTGCGCCATCCGACGACTGTAACCGTTTCTTCGGAGGATATGGCTGCAGCTGAAAGGGTTCAGGATCTGTTTATCAACCAGAACTTTCGCGTCTATACCAATCCGGATGTGATAGGAGTGGAAATCGGCGGTGCTTTGAAAAATATTATCGCTCTTGCTGCGGGAATTACGGATGGACTTGGCTATGGCGACAATGCGAAAGCCGCGTTAATCACAAGAGGATTGGCGGAAATTGCCCGCCTTGGAACGAAGATGGGGGCAAATCCGCTAACGTTTTCAGGCTTAACGGGAATTGGCGATTTAATTGTTACATGCACAAGCGTACACTCGCGAAATTGGCGTGCAGGTCACTTGTTGGGAAAAGGCCACACCCTTGATGAAGTTCTTGAAAATATGGGCATGGTCGTTGAAGGGGTTCGAACAACCAAGGCTGCATACCAGCTTGCTGAAAAATACGATGTCTCAATGCCAATCACGACTGCACTTTATCAAGTCTTATTTGATCATGCAAAGCCAAAAGATGCTGTAGATGCCCTAATGGCGCGTGGAAAAACAAATGAAATGAATGATCTGATCAACATTTTGGTAGAGAGATAATCCTAAATGCACAAAATCAAGTAAAATAGGCATTCTAACGATACCTAATGCTTTGGAATTGCATAAAATGCAACGAAGCAAACTGGTAAAATGAAGCGGGAGTTTGGGTGCGTTTAGTCAATGGGCTGAAGTTAGAGTTTCGCCCCTCTAGCTTCAGACTTTTTCTTTTTTCTGAAAGTTGCGACTATGGTAAAATAAGCATCTAGAGGGGGAGGGGTTTGCTTGTCGCCTGGGATGATGAAAATGTGGATTTCAGTTGTTGGTCTGGGTTTGATGTTTTTGGCGATTGCTTTCATTTATCTTAGCCGCTTTAAGTTTAAAGGAGCGCTCCGTATAGCCACAGCGGTGCTTGCTTATGCCTTTTTGATTATTTCCGGAATGATTCTTTTTCTTGTTCTTTTTACATAGGGAATTTGCTTGTCAGCCAACATTCTTGCTTTAATTGATCGAAAAAAATCTTGCTTTATAACAAAGGGTGAAGGACATTGAGAGCTACCGCAATCGGGGGATT
>JAKACS010000338.1 GCA_021821235.1 Bacillota bacterium | reverse complement strand
CGCTGGAGGAATTTATCGGCCGCCCCATCAAGGTGCAGGCGGAGGCGACCTATACCCAGGAGCAGTACGACATCATTCTGATGTAGCACTATATGTTTAAACATCATATTGTTTTTATTATATTTTTAATATCTGCGATTTCTAATATTTGCGGATTGGTCCGGTTTTAGGTCCGGTTCTAGCTGGACTCTTCCGCGCAATATCCAAAAAGAAATAACGCTAAAGAAAAATTGTTACTTGAAGACCATGCGCTATCATGACCACAGATAACACATTAGGACATGGTGCAGATATGGAAGAGCGATTGATATTAAGAGAAGCTGAACTTGTAATTATGCTAAATATTAGCGCATCTACAATTAGACGAAAAATAATAAATGGAACATTTCCAAAGTGTATTAAGCTAGGGCCAAAAGCAAAAGGTTGGCGAACGTCGGACATACAAATTTGGCTCAAGAATTTGAACAGTTGAGCCCCGCCTTACCCACAGACCCCACAGCCTTGTGGACGGCTGACCTACGGCCACCAGTCAGCGCAAGCGCCAACTTGCCGACCACAACCCAGACGGCCAACCGACCCCTTGCAGGGGGTCTCCGTTGTCTGGGTGAAGGCTTTGGATTTTGCGGATAAAGCTTAATTTTTCCTTATACGTTTTTTAGGTAATTCTTTTGTTGATACTGTTCCTTACAAAACAAAAAGTTGATGCTTATTAATAATTGCTATCATTTGCAGGAATATTTTTCTGCGTTTCGACCACTAAACCGTCACGGTGACACCGAAACGGTAGGTCTGCTACGCTTGTATTTGTGAATTGGTCGAATGTAGTTAAAAGTAATTAGATCATCCTCTTCTTCCCCATCTTCATCTTCATCATCATTTAGATTAATCAAATTATCATGCTCTTCTTTCATCGCATCTTTGAGCGCTCCGCCCGTAGCAATAAATCTTAGCCCTTTTATCTGATTAATATATCCAACTAGAAAATTATCATCACAAGCTAATAAGTCACTTGATTTTGTCGCATATTTACTAACTTCTAATACCGCATTCATCAATCCATCATTTGTTGGCAAAGTGCCATTGTTGTAAATATCTAAAACTTTTTTTCCATCAATATTTTCTATCCTTGGCTTTACGCGCCGAATATCAACTTGCGTGATGCTAGGATCATTAGTGGCTTGTTGCCATAATTGAAGCCACCTATCTCTTTTTATATATTCATCACCTTTAAAGTAAGTAGAACTCACGAGCAAGATAACGTGAAAATGTGGGTGAGCATTTTTATATTTTTGACTGTAGGTTATTTCTGTGGTTTTGACCCATCCTTTAATTGATTTTAGCTCCTTGCGCTTCATTAAATTATTCCATGCCCTCGTCATATCCTTTGATTTATCACGTAGATTATCAACTTCTACATTAGGAACGGTCAAAGTCAAAAATAACGGTACTAGCTTATCCTTTTCCACTGCCTCCTTTATTCTTGTAAATATTAACCAAAAGTTTTTCATGCTTCTTCTCCAGCTACAAAGCGGGCAAGTTCTTTTTTTACAGAAAAATGCTTTTTTCAGCTTGATCGTAACTTCTCCTGTTTGCATATTTGTTTGTGGTTTATACTGCAAAGTTAAAGCGCAAGAATCAATTTTCTCAGAATATTTTAACAATTCGTTGTTACCGCGATCATTTCCAATATCAAATAATCGACACGACAAAGCATCACGATTACTTGCATGATTATCCCATTTTTTATCTCGATCAGAATAATTTGATAAATAATCATTTTTATTGGTTGAAATACTATAGTTGACAAATCCTGACTTCTGAATTAATCTCGTACATGTGGCATGTGGTTGCATGGCGCTGGCCCTTATACTGTGAGTTCGACACCCCTCAGTATAGGGCCTTTTTTTATACTTTCAAGTTTCCCTGAAAGCCTTATTGGTGCTGGCTTAAAGTCATATTTTAACGGCGGGAGTTGTTTCTAATGTATCAAGATAAGGTGTCCGGGAGGCAGCCCCACGCCATCTTACAATTACATTACCACATTTTACGTATCAAATAGAAAAACAACCACCACAACAATTTTTAGGAAATCCTCCAATTAATAATTAATTCCGTCTCTAGTTAATAATAACCTCACATTTCAACGTTTTTAAATCCATGCCTACACTTACTTACCCTAACCCTTTCATACACCTTCCTGCCCATCCTCGCGCCTCTCAGCGATATTCACGCAGCAACTTTCTATTGCTCACAAGTCATTACGCACCCGTTCGCGTGTCACTGTCATAGCATTGGAATAAGCTGAAACCTTCGCGTTTCAATGTTTTCAATCCACCCGCGCACTTTCACACCTTCGCCCTTTAGTGCCCCTTCCTGCCCACCCTAGCACCTCTGGTAGTCCCTAGGTTTCATCCTTGTGATCTGTAAACAAGCCAAGGGAAAAATTTTGCATGAAGAGAAGGTTTCTTGGGCTCTGCCCAAACCCCTTAAAGCTTTGACGCCAGTTGCACCCCCTTCGGGGGTACAAAAAAGCGTGCAAGCTACTGATTATAAACAGTAAAAACGGTTAAACGGCGCTTTTAACGGTTATCAAAAAAAGCATTAAAAAGGCAAGGTAAAGCAAAAGGTTAAGCAGTTAAACGGAAACGGCAAAACGGTTAAACGGGAGGATTTTGAAATGGCAAGGGAAAAATTTTTAGGATTGAAGCTCACAAATAATGAAAAAGCGCAACCAAGGCTCAGCAAAATTATTACTTAATTGAATAATTCAACCATTTGTGATCCGCTTAATTTATTTTCTGGTATTTTATATTTTATTGCGATTTCTTTTCTTAATGCGTAGACATCAATTCCTATTTGCTTATAAACACGCTTATACTCATGAAATGCGCTATTACCATCAGTTTCGTATGCTGCGGAAATTAATAACCAAGCATCTTTGAGCGTGCTTGTAACATTTAAGATCGAATAAGCTAAATCTGGCGTAATTGATTGCCAAGAAACATCAAGATCACCAAGATCAAAACTGATATTTTTATAATGTATCTCACGCTCACCTGAATCTGGCCAACGTCCTTCATCAAGTCCGTTGTCATATTGTACATTGATAAGAGCATCTAAAAGGGCATCCAGTTTTATCGAAACACGAACTGCTAAATATTTTGCTTTTCTTTTTTTGCCACATTATCCATTAACCAATCTTTAAAAATACTTATGCTTCCACCTATAAGAACTCCAATTAAGGCCCAAGCACCTGATGAGATTGTCATTTGAATCTCACTAATTTATCGTCTTCACCACAATAAAATTGCTTTTGATCGTACTTTATATTAAAACTTTTAGTGAATTTTAGACCGGAAAATATGAAAACTAAGGCAAACAGTATTAGTGTTAGCATTTTATTAATCCATTGATTTTTTCTGCTAGTAAATTTACAGCTTCCAATTTATCACTATCAAAAGCATGGCGAACATAAATCGATGTTATTCCGGCTTGCTTATGATTTAATAGCGCTGATATTACTTCTATTCTAATTTTCATTGATGCAAGAATAGTTGCCGCCGTTCTTCTAAGATCATGCGGTGTAAATGCCGGAACGTCAACAAATCTTAGCTGTTTATTAATAGCCAATGACAATGTTGAAGTATTTAATCTTTTACCTCTGAATTTACCCAGCTTGAATGATGGAAAAATATATTCACCGCATTTGTATTTTTCAGCTTCTTTAATTATTTCTCTCGCCAGAAAAGAAAGCGGTATTTTATGCGGCAAATCATTTTTAGAAAATTCTGGTTCTAATAAATAAAAATCTCCTTCAATATTACTCCACTTCATGCCCGTTATTTCACCTTGGCGCTGCGCCGTTACTAAACACATTCTTAGTGCTAGAGCAGTTGTTTTATCAATTTTAGGTCGTTCATCAACATTTGTAAAATTATTCCAGAACAAATTTATTTCATTATCATTCAAAACTCTAGTTTTAGACTTCTTTGCATAAGGTTCGCGCATCAGTTGCGCCGGATTAACTTCTGTGATTTCTTCTTCTATAGCAAAATTAAACATCTTCCTAATAACTGACAAGGTAAGATTTGCCATTATGGGCGTTTTGTTCATGTCTTCTAATAATTTTTTTATGTGCGCTCGCTTAACTTCATGTATATTCATATGACCGATAACAGGATTTATATATTTTTTTATTATCCTTTCATCTTGTTTGTATGATTTTTTTCTTGGAATTGACCACTTTTCATAAAACAAAGCACATAAATCTTTTACTTTTTTACATTCTGTAACTCCAATATTTTCTATGGGGTCAATATTATCATCTATTTGTTTTGCAATAGCTGCTGACCTTTCTCTTGCTTCTGCAAGCGTAATTTTCGGATATTGCCCCAAAGTTAATAATTTATCTTTGCCCCTAAAAAAATAACGCAAGATAAATGCTTTATTTCCGTTTGGAGAAACACGAATTCCTAATGTTCCATTGCCATAACTTGTTTCTTCCATTTTTGTATATCGCTTCTCACCTGCTTTCAAGTTTTTGATTTCTCGATCTGAAAACATAACATCTCCTATATCAAAAAGTCTATTCCACTGGTCCGACTTCGGCCACTGGTCCGGTTTTGGTCCGGTTTTGTCATAGAATATAGGGAAACATCATGACATGTTTTGACACCTATTGCAACACACATTCAGTTAAAAACAATAGGTTACAGCGCATGCTAAACGGTGCTGGATGGTGCTGAAAAGCGTCATTGAGTAATACGACATCATCCTGATGTAACCGATCCCGCATCCGCGCCCTTACTCCTCCTCCGCTTCGCCACCGGGTTCCTTGAAGGCGGCGGGGTCGAGGTGGTAGC
>JAKACS010000337.1 GCA_021821235.1 Bacillota bacterium | reverse complement strand
TTGGGTCGATCAGTTGGGGATGGGTTTTTGCTTCTACACAATTTATTATGACATGGGCATTATGCATGATTTATACGAAACGAGCAGCAAAATTTGATCAATCGGTTGAAAAAATCAAACAGGCAGAGGACATGAAGGGGGCACAAGGATAGATGAACACAACAGCCTTTACACTCTTCCTCATCATAGTCGGCCTCACACTTGTCGTAACCTATATCGCTTCAAAACGTACAAAAACAACAAGTGATTTCTATACTGCCGGCAGCAGTTTGACTGGCTGGCAGAACGGGCTGGCGATTGCAGGTGATTATATGTCTGCTGCATCCTTCCTCGGCATTGCCGGGATGATCGCCCTTTCCGGGTTCGACGGCTTCTTTTACAGCATCGGCTTTCTTGTCGCTTATCTTGTCGTTCTGTATATTGTTGCTGAACCGCTTCGCAACCTTGGAAAATTCACAATGGCGGACATGATTGCCGCTCGGTTTAAAGAAAAAAATGTTCGTGGAGTTGCCGCTTTAAATACAATCACTATATCCACCTTTTATATGATTGCACAGTTGGTCGGTGCAGGTGCTCTGATTAAATTGCTGCTTGGGATTGATTATGTATACTCCGTTTTAATTGTCGGTGTCCTGATGACCATCTACGTTGTTTTCGGTGGAATGATGGCAACAAGCTGGGTGCAGATTATTAAAGCACTTCTGTTAATGGGTGGAACAGTCGTGATCTCGATCATGGTTTTTGCCAAATTTGACTTCAGCATCATGAATATGTTCGAGCAAATGAAAACTGCAACACCGCTAGGGGAAAAGTTTTTAAGCCCGGGCAATAAATTCACCAATCCGCTCGACACGATTTCGCTTAACTTGGCGCTAGTGCTCGGTACGGCCGGTCTGCCGCATATTCTTACCCGATTCTTTACAGTTAAAGACGCGATCACGGCACGAAAATCGGTTGTTTATGCAACATGGATTATCGGTATTTTCTATGTGATGACGATCTTTTTGGGCTTTGGTGCCGCCGCATTTGTCGGCTATGATAAAATTGTTGCCGCCAATGCAGCAGGCAATATGGCTGCACCGCTTCTCGCTGAAGCGCTTGGTGGGGAATTCTTTTTCGCATTCATTTCTGCGGTTGCGTTTGCAACAATTCTTGCCGTTGTTGCCGGGCTTGTACTGTCTGCCGCATCGGCGTTTGCCCATGACTTCTACAGCCATATCATCCGTCACGGCAAAGCAACAGAAAAAGAGCAGGTTGTCGCCGCACGCTGGGCATCGATTGGCGTTTCTGTTCTCTCCATTTTGCTTGCATTGTTTGCACAAAAATTAAACGTTGCCTTTCTTGTTTCGTTGGCCTTTGCCGTTGCCGCAAGCGCCAATTTACCGGTTATTGTATTTACGATTTTCTGGAAGCGCTTTAACACAGCAGGAGCGATTACCGGCATGCTTGTCGGGCTAATCAGTTCGCTCGTTTTAGTGGCGATCAGCCCGAATGTATGGTCACCAGAAGTTGGCAAGGCGATCCTTGTTGGAAAGCCGCTCATCACTTTGACAAATCCGGGAATCATTTCGATTCCGCTTGGCTTTATTGCTGCCTATCTTGGAACAGTACTATCAAGTAAGAAAGCGGACGTCAAGAAATTTGATGAAATCCTTGTTAAAGCAAATACAGGGTTGTAATCCAAGTACAAGCAGGCTGCCGGGAGTTTTCCCGGCAGCCTTTTTTCTCAATCAAATGCACCTTCAACATTTTTGAACTGGTTGGAATACATCTGATAATAGCGGCCGCGCGCTGCCATTAACGCCTCATGGCTCCCCTTTTCGACCACTTCCCCATGATCCATCACCATAATCGTATCTGCATCGCGGATCGTATTTAAACGATGGGCAATGATAAAGCTCGTGCGCCCTTTCATAACCGACAGCAACGCATCTTGAATATGCAATTCCGTTCTTGTGTCGATACTGCTTGTTGCCTCATCCAAAATCAGCAGCGCCGGTTTAGCCAAAATGACCCGGGCAATCGCCAATAGCTGCCGCTGTCCCTGGCTAAGATTGCCACCGTTTTCAGACAGCACGGTATCATAGCCATTTGGCAGCCGGTGAATGAATTCGGTCGCGTTGGCCAGCTCGGCTGCCGCCTCGACTTCGCGATCAGTTGCCTCCGGATTCCCATACTTGATATTTTCCTTAATCGTTCCGGAAAAAAGATAGGTATCCTGAAGCACGAAACCGAAACTGCGGCGCAAGCTGTCCCTTGTATACTTGCGAATATCCGTACCATCCAGCAAAATCCGCCCGCTTGTTACATCGTAAAACCTCGTCAGCAGATTGACAACGGTTGTCTTGCCTGCCCCCGTCGGACCAACGAGCGCCGTACTGCTGCCCGCTGACGCTTCAAATTGGATATTTTTTAAAATCGGCACGTCTGCCCGATAGCCAAATGTGACATTGTCAAACAGTACATGCCCTTTTGGGTTGACCAACGGGAGGGCATCCTCAGCATCGGCCGGCTCTTCCTCTTCATCGAGAATTTCAAAAACTCGTTCCGCCCCGGCGACGCCCGACTGCAGCACATTGAAAATATTGGCCAGATCATTCAGTGGGCGGACAAATTGCCGCGAATACGTTAAAAAGCTGGCAATCACGCCAACCGTGATACTATTTTTCACCGCAAGCAGGCCTCCGACTACAGCCACAACGGTAAAGCCGAGATTGTTGATTGCATTCATGATCGGCATCAAAAAACCGGACCAAATTTGCGCTTTCAGGCCGACATCTAGCAGCTGTTTGTTGACTGTTTCAAATTCTTCAATCGCCTTTTGCTCATGATTAAACGCTTTGACGACTTGAAGACCGGAAATGGTTTCCTCAATATGGCCGTTCAATTTTCCCAGTTGCACCTGCTGATTTTTAAACAAAACACTTGTTTTTTTCGCAATTGTTCTCGTTAATAAAAATACTAGTGGTACCGTGATGAGACTGGCAATCGTTAAAACCGGGCTTAACACGAGCATCATTGCCAGCGAGCCAATAATCACAATCACACCTGACATCAACTGGGTGGTAGATTGTGAAATTGTATTGCTGACATTGTCAATATCATTGGACAAACGGCTCATCAACTCACCATGCGTACGTGAGTCAAAAAAGGCAACAGGCAATTTTTGCAGCTTCTGAAAAAGCGTACTGCGCAAACTTTTCACGATTCGCTGGGAAACCCCTGCCATGAAGCAGCCTTGCAAAAAGGTCAACACCGCATCGAAAAGATAGGCTCCAAGAAGGCCGATCACAATCACAAAAAGCAGCGAAAAGTCCACTTTGCCTCCCTTTGGCACCATCGCATCAACGGCTTTGCCAATCAAATAAGGAGCCAGAAGCGTTAAGACGGAATCGATTACAATAAAGAGAAAGATCGCCAGCAGCACGTTTCGCTCTTTGCCAAAATATGACCAGAGCCGCTTCAGCGTTCCTTTGAAATTCTTTGGTTGGACTACAGGGCCCCGCCCGTGGCGGAATCCGCCTCCTCCAGGCCGCCCTGGTTCGGTAATGACGGGTGTTGGCTGCGGATTGGCGTTAGGCTGTTGTGATTGTTGCGCCATCGTTTTTAGCCCACCTCCTTGCCGAGTTGCGATTGGAAAATTTCCTGATAAACCGGACAGCTCTTTAGTAAGTCCTCATGCTTGCCAATCCCGGCGATTTCTCCGTGATCCAGAACGACGATTTTATCCGCATCCATAACCGAAGTGATCCGCTGGGCAATCAGCAAAAAGGTAAGGTCTTTTGCGTACGTTTTCAGCGATTCCTTTATTTTTGCTTCTGTGGCCGCATCGACTGCACTTGTACTATCATCCAAGATTAAGATTTCCGGTTTTCTTACTAGTGCCCTGGCAATCGAGATCCGCTGCTTTTGCCCGCCGGAAAAATTGACACCCCCCTGACCGATTTTCGTTTCGTATCCTTCAGGTGAGGCTTCGATAAATTCAGCAGCACAGGCCATTTCAGCAGCATGCCGTATCTCTTCAACCGTTGCCCCCTCTTTTCCCCAGCGAATATTGGCGGCAACACTGCCGGTAAAGAGAATATTTTTCTGCGGTACAATCGCAATTTTTTCCCTTAGGGTCTGCGGGTTGATTTCGGTAATGTCCTCCCCGTCCACTTTAATTGTCCCGGAACTGACATCGTAAAACCGCGGAATCAAGTTGACAAGCGTGCTTTTTCCGGAGCCGGTTGATCCGATGATCCCAACTGTTTCTCCCGTGAGGCATGAAAAGGTAATTTTTTTCAAAACAGGGGTGCCAGCCGTTCCTTCATAGGAAAAACTGACATTTTCAAAATCGATTCTTCCTTTTACACCAGTGTTCAGATTGCTTTCATCTGTCCTTGTTTGCGGCTCATCCAATGCAAAAACTTCAGCGATTCTGGTTGTCGACGCTCTTGCCCGGACAAACATATTGAACACCATTGAAATCATCATTAAGGAGAAGAGAATTTGTGTCATATAGTTGATAAAGGCAATAATATGTCCCACTTGCATTTGACCTTTTTCAACCCCGTATCCGCCCAGCCATAGCACGGCGACAATCCCGAGATTGACCGTCAGCATGATGGCCGGGCTGAAGACTGACATTAGGCGGATCGCTTTGATCGACTGGTCTTGAAACTCAAGGTTGGCAAGATTGAATTTGTTTGTTTCATAGTCAAACCGATTGAAAGCTTTGACGACCCGAACACCCGATAAATATTCACGCATAACGCTGTTGACGCGGTCAAGCGCTTTTTGCACTTTTTGAAAAAGCGGGAAGCCCAGCTTCATATTGGTCGCAATGAAAAGGGCAATGGCGGGAACGACGACGGCCAAAACAACCGAGAGGCGAATGT
>JAKACS010000336.1 GCA_021821235.1 Bacillota bacterium | reverse complement strand
TGACCTCTTCTTGATATAGTTCAATGCGATGTACGCCCTTGATTTATACTGGTTTTTTGGAACAACCAAGATTTGTTCAAAACAAAAAGGGTATCCCTAAAAAACGGTTCGGGCACCCTTTTTAAATCTTACTTTACTTCTTTAATTGTTGATATTGTTCAATAATTTCTTTTAATAATGGTATCGTTTCATCCAACTTTGTGTACTCCTGCAGCGTTGTTTCAATTCCTTGTTCATTGATTGTTTTCTGCACCTATACAGCTTCTTCATCCCCTTGGAAATCATAAAGATGTGCAGCTGCGATTCCCTTTTCAAGGTATACTGGCTCTTTGCCTGTAAGATTAGCGTACTGCCGGGCTGGCTGACAAGCCGATCATTCGGTCCCAGCTTCCGGATCGGCGAACGCCCTACTCTTGTTACTTCATCTGTAATAAACGGATTAGAGAAGCGTTGGATCATTTTTTGGATGTATTTTACATGTGCATCTGGATCAAACTCATCAATAAAACAAGTCTCATATCCCGAATGATACAGCAAATTTCTGATAAAACCTCGGCCAATATTTCCGGCACCGCATGCCGCAATCGTATCCAATAAGGTTGAATGGATTTCCTGGATGGTATTTTTCATATTCCACTTCAAAATTCCATGCATTTGCCATGTTTGACGCGTCGTGATTTTTAACGTACCGTTTGCATATTTATCTGAAACTTGATCCATTACAAGCCATTGTTCTGGTGTCGCGACTCCACCCGTCAGCCTTACCCGTAGCATAAACTGATAGGCAGGTTCCAACTTTTGCTTTTCGCGCTCATTGCAAAGGTCGCGATCATCCTGTAAATAACTTCCGTGGAATTTCATTAAGCGGTTATCATCATCAGGAATTCCAGAGCTAAGCCGATCCAGCATGACTTCTTTAAGTGCCGCGCAAATAATTACTTTCCTCTTTAATGCGCTCTACATCATTTGGTTTGCCGTCCGACGCTTTTAAAATTTTACCTGCCTTGTTGAAAAAATTTCCTTTCAATCCTAATCAATAAACATCGCGCTGATAACGTTTTTGCCGCTGCATTTCTGCCAGATAGGCTTCCGCATTTTCGCGGCTCAGATTGCCTTCTTTTTCAATAATCTCAAGGAGCGCATGATGCACGTCATGTGCCATGTTTTTTTCATCACCACAAATATAAACAGTAGCACCTTCTTCAAGCCACGCAAACAATTCTTTCCTGTGTTCGAGCATGCGGTGCTGAATATACACTTTCTTCTCTGTATCGCGTGAAAATGCAACATCCATTTTTGTCAGAACACCGTTTTTCAGCCACTTTTGCCACTCGGTCTGATAGAGAAAGTCTGTTCTGAAATGCTGATCACCAAAGAACATCCATGATTTACCTTTTGCTCCCGTCTCTTCGCGCTCTTGCATAAACGAACGGAATGGCGCAACACCCGTGCCCGGTCCAATCATAATAACCGGCGTGTCAGGGTTATTTGGCAGCTTAAAGTTTTCATTCGCTTGGATAAAAATAGATAGTTGATCCCCTGGCTGCACTCTTTCTGCACAAAAACAAGACGAGACTCCCTTTCTATTGCGTCCATGTGCTTGGTAACGTACGGCTCCGATTGTCAAGTGGACTTCATCCGGATTTGCAGCCAGACTGCTTGCAATTGAGTAAAGGCGCGGCGGCATTTTCCGCAAAATCGAAACAAATTCCTGAGCTGTATTTCCCCAAACTCCGTAATCGTGAATCAAATTCACTAGATCGCGTCCGTGAAGGTACTCTTTTACTTTTTCTTCATTTCCTGGTGCTAAAAGCTCCTGCAACTTTTCATTCGCAGTCAGACCGGCAATCTTTTCTAAAAGCGGTTTTGTCAAAACCGTAATTTCATAATAGGAAGTGAGCGCTTCTTTCAGCGACCGAACATCACCTTGTTTAACCATTACCGTTTCTTGTGGATCCCATTTCAATTCTTTTAAAAGCTCTTCGACAAGCTCAGAGTCGTTTTCCGGATATATGCCGAGAGCATCACCAGGTTCATACACAAGTCCCGAGCCTTCAAGCGATAACTCAATGTGACGTGTTTCTTTATTTGAGCCCCGTCCATTTAGATTGAGGTTTTCCAGTACTTCGGCTTTAAATGGATTTGTTCTTGAGTAAACCGTTTCAGCAGTTTGCAGCTGCGTTACCTGCATAGGAGAAAAATCTCCGCCCTCCGTTGTTTTTAAGCTGGCGACCACACCTTCTGCCCATTCTGCAGCAGGTTCTTCGAAGTCAACATCACAGTCAAACCGCGCGTAAAGGCGGGTTCCGCCAAGTTCCTCAAGCTTCGAATCAAAATCTTTACCCGTTTGGCAGAAAAACTCATAGGAGCTGTCGCCCAAAGCCAAAACCGAAAATTGGAGACCATCAAGCTTTGGCGCCCGCTTGCTGTGAAGAAACTCATAAAATGATTTTGCATTATCCGGCGGCTCCCCTTCGCCGTGAGTGCTCACAATGACAAGGAGATTTTTAATTTTTTTTAGCTGATTCGGTTTAAAATCACTCATGGCCGAAACCGTGACTTTAAATCCGTTCCCCTCTAGTGTTTTGCCCATTTTGTTCGCAAGCCCTTTTGCGTTGCCCGATTGCGAACCGTAAAGAATGGTAATTTCCTTTGAAACTGGCTGGCTGATCCTTTGGGAAGAAGGTTCTCCCGTTGGCACCGCAACCATCCCTTGACTGGAAGCAGCCAAAAAGCCGCTCAACCAAACTTTTTGCGATTCTGTCAATGTTGACAGCAACTGGTTAAGGAGTTCTGCCTGTTCCTGATTAAACGGACTGTTCATTACCTGTAGTTGCAACAAAATCCACCTCACAAAGGTTAATAAAAAAGACAGTCCTACACCATAAAAGGTGAAGACCGCCTCTAGTTTGTCTAGTCAGCGAGTATGAAGTTAACTGAACAGAACTATAACTGATGAATTAATCATACTATACTCATAGGATTTGTCAATTATTTTTTTGGATATTTTCTGCAGAAAAAAATTCAATGATTCTAGGTCAACTTTGGAGTGTATTGCTAATTCAATGAAGATTCTTTACTATTTAATTTAATTGGTAAGTATCATCTTTTATAAGGTGACATCAATTCCTATAATTGTTGAAAGGATCTAGTTTGGAATTTTCCAACATTCGTAAAATACTTAAAATCTGCTCGAAACCATTTTGCAAAACGGCATTTTTGGTTATAATAGGTGTAATTGAATGGCGATGGAGTTCGCCATAACCGCCTTAGCGCTGATGACTCCTACCGGTTGAAGAATGCTTTTAACTGGTAGGAGTCTGTTTTTTTTACAATATGTTGGGATTGGGTGAAGAATTATATGGTTTATCTTATTGTTGGCCTTTTTGGCGCGGTAGGTGCTTTATTGCGTTATTCCTTAGGGGTTTCAATTAACATGGTATGGCACCAGGCCTTTCCGCTAGCAACTTTAACCGCTAATTTAGTGGGCAGTTTTTTCCTGGGCTTGCTGACAATGCATTTGTCCCGGCTGAAAATTTTCCATCCTTATTTGCTAACAGGGTTGGGAACAGGGTTGATTGGAGCTTTCACCACATTTTCTACTTTTAGCGTCGAAACAGTGAAGTTATTCCAAGCCTCTCATTGGGTTACAGCCATTTTCTATGTGCTTATCAGCCTGTGGGGAGGGTTATTCTGCTCTTGGATGGGTTTCAAACTTGGGGATTACTTATTTAAAAAGAAACATGCAGTAAATTTATAAGAAGGAGTATACATATGTTTGTCAACACGATACTTATTGCCACTGGGGGTTTTTTGGGAGCCATTACCCGTTTTTTCATTAGCAACTGGTTTAAAACACGCTATTCGTTTACTTTTCCAGTAGCAACTTTTCTTATCAATTTAATCGGAGCCTTTTTGTTAGGGTTTATGATTGGTAAAGGGATCGAACAATCTTGGCAGCTACTCTTAGGTACAGGGTTCATGGGCGCGTTCACAACTTTTTCAACGTTTAAACTGGAGAATATCCAACTCCATGCAAACAAAAATTGGAAAACACTTTTCGTTTACTTGGGCGCAAGCTACACATTCGGTATCCTTTTGGCTTTTTTGGGAATGAAGCTGGGGACGATGTAGTTCCACTGGATTTTTATAAAAATAACCAATCTAGTGCAATAGATTGGTTATTTTTTGTTAATCTATTGATTCCCCGGAGCCGGCTGGTCAACACCTTTAATGCGGTGACGATATCCATCGTGCTCCGTTGGTTGTAAAAAAAATGCATAAATCGCTTTAACTCAATAAAATTGGGCTTTTAATTGTATAGTATTAAAATTGAATATTATCATAATTTTTTTATAGGAGCTTCCTTTCCTTGTCGTCTTAAAAGGGCGGGCAATATACAATACAAGAGACACAACAAAGAAACCGATCCCTCGTAAAAGGATCGGTTTCGTGCTCATTCTTTTTCCCATTTATTTAATATCGCCGCATTTGCAATGTTACCAATGACATTGAGCAGGGTTCTAAATCCGTCGGTTAAACGGTCAACACCGGCAACAAGGGCAATACCTTCAAGCGGCAATCCGGCTGCGGTTAGGACCGTTGTCATCATAATGATACCAGCCCCGGGAACACCGGCCGTACTAAATGAAACAATAATCGCACTTATCATAATCGTGATAATCATCGCCGCTGTTAAATGAACTCCAAACAGCTGTGCAACAAACAGAGCATTAAACCCTTGTAAAATAACGGCGCCATCCCGTTTTAATGCGGTTCCTAATGGAATCGCAAAGCTGGCAATCTCTTCTTTCATGCTGAAATCTTTCCGCGCATTCTCGATTGCGACTGGCAGCGCTGCATTTGAGCTTGCCGTTCCAAAAGCGATGCTAAACGA
>JAKACS010000335.1 GCA_021821235.1 Bacillota bacterium | reverse complement strand
CGTCGCATTTAGTTTTCCCCTGTTATGCGGCAGGAACTACCGGCAGAAAAGGCCATCACGGAAAAAATATTTTCACCATAAGCAGGCATTTTTGACCGTTGAAGGAGAGAGTGACCCGCGCAGTGAGGAAAAAATTCAGCAAATGGGAGACCATCAAAGGCGGTTGTTCCATTTGGCGCAAAAGCTTGGCAACAGTCCAATTTCATTTGACACGGCAACGAAAATACTCACCAATGGAAATGAAACATTTTCTCATATCATTCGCCAGTTGAAACGGGCACGGCATCATATTCATTTGGAATACTATATTGTCCGTCACGACCATATCGGTCAGAAGATTAAAGACATTTTAATTCGAAAAGCGAAAGAAGGCGTAAAAGTTCGATTTTTATATGATGCGGTTGGTTCCTGGCAGCTTTCAAAAAAATATATTACTGAATTAAGAAGTGCCGGTGTCGAAGCAGTTCCATTCGGACCAGTAAAACTACCTTTTTTAAATAACAAATTTAACTTTCGCAACCATCGGAAAATTATTGTGGTTGATGGGCATATTGGCTTTGTTGGCGGATTGAACATTGGCGATGAATATTTGGGAAAGGATAAAAGTTTTGGGTTTTGGCGTGATACGCATTTATTGGTAAGAGGAGAAGCCGTTCGTACGCTGCAATTGATTTTTCTCCAGGATTGGTACTATATGACCAATCATAGTTTTTTAACAGCTGAATATTTATCACCCCAGCTTGGCAACAAAAGTCATGGCGGTGTCCAGTTAATCGCCGGCGGACCTGATAATGAATGGAGCGTTATCAAAAATATCTTTTTCTCTATGATCACTTCCGCAAAGGAATCGGTATGGATTGCTTCCCCCTATTTCATTCCGGATGAGGATATCTTATCGGCAATTAAGGTTGCTGCACTCAGTGGAATTGATGTTCGCCTGCTTGTCCCAAATCGGCCAGATAAGCGGATCGTTTTTCATGCATCGCGTTCTTATTTTCCCGAGCTTTTAGAAGCCGGGGTAAAGGTATATGAATATCAACAAGGATTCATGCATAGCAAAATCATTATTGTTGATCACGAGTTAGCTTCTATCGGGACCTCCAATATGGATATGCGCAGCTTCCATTTAAATTTTGAGGTCAATGCCTTCCTTTTTCGCACGAAAAGTACGCAAAAGCTTGTCGTGGAATATATCAATGACCTTGAAAAGAGCATCCAATTGGAAAGCGAAACCTTTAACAAAAGGCATATCGGTTTCCGCTTTTTGGAATCTATGTCGCGGCTGTTATCACCGTTGTTGTAATGATGAACATTTTTTGAAACCATTCCTTTTTTGGAGTGGTTTTTTTGTTTGAAAACAGGAATTTTCTTAACCAGTATAGAATGTTATTTTTAGCGGAGGTGAGTGAAAATGTTATCGGCTCGAACAAAAGCCGGGAAAAAAATCAGCTTAGGTTATCCTTATAAAAAAGAAACATTAGTCTATTTGCGAAGTAAAGAAGAATTCTTTTGCCCAATTTGCGGTGAAAAGGTATATCTCAAGCTTGGAGAACAGAAAATTTTTCATTTTGCCCACAGAAGTGGTGGAGCATGCCGGGAATTTTACGAAAATGAAACAGAGTACCATATGGATGGAAAGCTGCAGCTTTTTCGCTGGTTAAGAAAACAAAAAATTGATGCGGTCCTAGAATACTATGACAAGGATATTAAGCAACGGCCGGATATTGCTTTTCAAGTGAATGGGAAAAAATTTGCGTTGGAATTCCAGTGTTCTTCTCTTCCAGATAAAAGTTTCCAAAAGAGGACAGAACAATATTTGCAAAAAGGCTACATGCCGCTTTGGATTCTTGGCGCAAACCATTTGAAGGAGAGTCAGCCTGGAGCCATCAGTTTAAACAGTTTTCAGTATTTATTTTTACGGGAAAATGCAGAATTCCACATGTTCCTTCCTTTTTTTTCACCAGAACAAAGCTGCTTCATCGTCCTTTCCTCGATTTTTCCTTACACAACAAAATACACACTTGTGCAAAAGAGTGAACATCGATTACAGCAATTAAATTGGCAATCAATCGTCAATCCTGAAATTCAGCCTGCTGTGAATGCCGGTTTATGGAAAAAAAGGCTGGATTCGCATCAATGGAATTGGTGTATGTACCCGGGGAAAGAGCAAAAAAACTTTTTGGAAGAATTGTATATCAACCGCTTAAATCCTTTCTTGCTGCCGGTTGAAATAGGTCTTCCGGTACCACATGGACTACTTTTTCATACTCTTCCATTTGTTTGGCAAACGTATTTTTACCTTGATGTCCTGTTTCACAAGCATCCGGGAGAATTGATTTCTCCGGAAGAAATAAAATCATCATTCGTGAAAAGAATCGCTGCTGGCCAAATAGTGGTTCGCATAACACCACAGATAGCAGGCGATTGTATACTTGAGGCAGCGAAGGAATATTTGTTCCTGCTTGAAAAACTCGGCAGGATAACATTTATGCAGAATGGTTACTTTCGGGTTATCCAGCCTTTAATCATCCCGAAAACGAACAGTGAAAAAGAAGCAATCTCCCAAAATTTTGCAACATTAAAATGGTGGAAACTTGTGAGAAAATAAATGATACTGACTAGATTAGCATAAAATAGGGTGGAGTGGCAGGAAAAACGTAAGGGTATGGAGAAGAATAGGGTGATGCTCTTTTCGTATTTCGAAATTTTAGTAAGGAGGCAGAATCAAAATGGCTAATGATTCAGCAGTAAAAACGCTCCCGACAAGAAATGAAATTTCAGTTGAAGATACATGGAAATTGGAAGATGTTTTTCCAAGTGATGAGGAGTGGGAAAAGGAATTTCAGGAAGTAAAAAAACAAATCCCCGGAGTCCAGGCATTTCAGGGCAAGCTTGGAGAAGGTGCAGCGAAATTGGCTGAAGCCCTTCAATATGAAGATCGTTTGCTCGAGCGGCTCGGAAAGTTGTATACGTATGCCCATATGAGATATGACCAAGATACAACCAATTCTTTTTATCAAGGGTTGGATGACCGGATGAAAAATCTCTACTCGCAGGCAGCTAGTCAGCTTGCGTTTATTGTCCCGGAGATCCTCTCGATTGATGAGAGCAAATTGAAGGGGTTTTTGAACGAAAATGAAAAGCTGAAGTTGTATGCACATGCACTCGAAGAAATTAATTTGCAGCGCCCGCACGTTCTTTCTGCCGAGGCTGAAGCGCTATTGGCACAGGCTGGTGAGGTGATGAACGCATCCAGCACCACCTTTGGAATGTTGAACAATGCCGACTTGCAGTTTCCTTCAATTAGAGACGAGAATGGAAATGAAGTGGAAGTTACCCATGGCCGCTATACGAGGTTTCTGGAGAGCACTGATCAACGGGTGCGCCACGATGCATTTAAAGCTGTCTACGATACCTATGGCAAGTATCGCAATACGTTTGCCAGCACGCTTAGCGGCAATGTGAAGAAAAATAATTTTAATGCCCGGGTAAGAAAATATGACGCGGCTAGACAGGCTGCCTTGGCCGCCAACAATATTCCAGAAAGTGTCTATGACAATCTTGTGACGACAGTAAATGACCATTTGCCTTTATTGCATCGCTATATAAAATTGCGCAAAAAAGTGTTGGGTCTTGATGAACTTCATATGTACGATTTGTATACGCCACTTGTCAAAGATGTCAAAATGGAAGTTCCCTATGAAAAAGCAAAAGAAATTGTCTTAAAAGGTTTGGCGCCGATGGGTGAAGATTATCTCAAGGTGTTAAAAGAAGCATTTGAAAATCGCTGGATTGATGTTCATGAGAACAAAGGCAAACGGAGCGGCGCCTATTCATCTGGTGCTTATGGAACCAATCCGTACATCTTGTTAAACTGGCAGGACAATGTGAATAATTTGTTTACTCTTGCTCATGAACTTGGCCACTCTGTCCACAGTTTCTACACAAGAAAAACGCAGCCGTACCCTTATGGAGATTATTCGATTTTTGTCGCTGAAGTGGCTTCAACTTGCAATGAAGCACTGTTAAATGATTATTTGCTAAAAACGATTGACGACGAGCAAAGGCGGATTTATCTTTTGAATCACTATTTGGAAGGGTTTAGAGGAACTGTTTTCCGCCAAACCATGTTTGCCGAATTTGAACATTTAATCCACCAAAGGGCGCAAAACAACGAGGCATTAACGGCTGAAATGTTGACGAACGAATACTACCAGTTAAATAAAAAATATTTTGGTGAAGAAGACATTGTGATTGATGAAGAAATTGGCCTAGAGTGGTCAAGAATTCCGCATTTCTATTACAATTACTATGTGTATCAATATGCCACAGGTTTTAGCGCGGCGACGGCATTAAGTAGACAGATTCTTGAAGAAGGTGAAACGGCTGTCAAACGCTATATTGACTATTTAAGTGCCGGCAGCTCGGATTACCCGATTGAAGTGTTAAAGCGTGCCGGAGTCGATATGACAAGCTCTGAACCAATTGCAAATGCCTGCAAAGTGTTTGAAGAAAAGCTGAACGAACTGGAAAAACTGCTTTCATAGGAACAATAGCTACAAAGGAAGATTCAAAATTCCACATGAAAAAATTTAATGATCATGGCAAGAATAAAGGATGGCAGCGGGAGAGCTGTCATCCTTTTTAAAATCCTTTAAATCTTTTTCGGTCGTTCATGGCCAAAAGGAATAGCAGGAATGAGATAAATAGCAATGGTATGCTGATCATGAATGGGAAGATCCTCAGCAACGCTAGCAAGTGAAGAAAAAAAGATACAATCATCAGTAGTACCATCCCAACAAGTATCAGTTTATTCAATAACATCCCACCTTACCGTTTTTACTACTATATTTATGGAATTTTTTTTATTCTATGATTCTGACAATATTGTGAAATCTG
>JAKACS010000334.1 GCA_021821235.1 Bacillota bacterium | reverse complement strand
ACAATGAATATTTAAAATATTAATTTAATTGTTTCGGTGGCTTCTATTAATTCGGTCATATACCATTAACCGGCTTCATAATCATTACGGAAAAGTTCATAAGAAAGGTAAATACTACCAGCCATTAAATCCTATTGTTTGATCTAAACTGGCTTCTTATGAAACGCAAGTACTTCATACATGCTGTTGCATTATTACTTGTTATATTTTTAATGCAGCACACTTCTGCTCAAATCATCACAACATCTAAAACAGCCGTAAGTTTTCCTAAGGCATCGATACCTGCCGATGGTGGAAAAATAGAATTCTGGGCAAAGCTTGAAGGTTTTTCAGGAGATATTCCCGTAGGTGGAACTTCCCCTTACTTCTTCATTATCATGGATGGAACAACATCTTATTCCATGGGGTTTAATTCAAATGACGGAGTTGGAAATGGAGGCCTTGTGGGTTGTGCAGGCAATTATTGTGTTGGAACAGGTGTGTACAATTCATGGAGCTATGAAAATATTTATGGAGCGGGAAAAGTAAATGAATGGCATCATTACAGATTTGAATGGAATCGTGATGGATTGCCAGGACTTGAAAATAAGTACGTAGCTATTTACATTGATGGAAAACTGAATTCAACCAGTCAGAATGAAGGCAATTCCGGTAACTATGATACAATTGTATCCTGCGCCAGGTTAACGTTATTGGCAGTAGGCAATCCAGTGGAATTAACTGAAACTGTGGCTATCGATGAATTCAAGATATACGATAAAAACAATAAATTGATATTATGGAATACCATGGGATCTCCTGAAGAAATATCTAACAGCAAAGTTGGGGTTAATGGAAGTTTAGATGGCTTTGGGAATCCAAAATTTATACAGGGTATAGCTGGTAATGCTATTGCTGCAACGCCTTTATTACCTCAAGCGGAAGCAGCATGTAATGAACCTGTTCAAGGAAAGTGTTGTATTTATGTTCCTGGTAAATTGTACAGTTGTACAGCGGGCGTTACAATTGATCAATGCGCTTACATATTTAGTCAAAGTGCGCAGGCTTCAGATCTTTTGTTTTCAGAAAATGAAAATTGCAGCGAAGTATGTCCGAAGCAGCCTGATGTAGTTTTTCAACGAATAGAGAATTTCAGGGGTTCTTACAATAGCTCTTCAAGATCTATTTTATTAGCGTGGAGAATATCAGGATTAAATGAAAAGTATAGGTATTTTATTGAGAGAAGCCAGGATGGAAATCGGTTTAAAAAAATTGCTTTCTTAGATAGAAGAAATCTACCCATCAATGGTGAAAATGATTTTGAAGATATTAATCCAATGGCTGTGAATTTTTATCGTTTAGTGGTCATCAGTCCTAACGGAAATTTGATCAAATCTCAAACGCTGCCAGTAATAGGAAGTCAGAAAAATGTTTTGCTCTATCCAAATCCAGTAAAAAACAATTTCCGGATAATATTCCCCGGCAAAGAACAGGTGGGAGCAAAAGTTTTTGTATACAATAGATTGGGCAAAGAAGTATTGAACAGTTTGGTAGGAGAACAGGATGGAAATGTAAATGTTTCTAACCTGAAACCTGGAATTTATTCAATAAGGATTTTGTCGGGTGGTGTTGTGTATACCCAACGGTTCATAAAAAATTAGTGTATGAGCTGTCGCGTGACTATATACCTGCTAACAATTATATTTATTTTTTCCTGCCAAAAAAAATCATGATACCGTATTAAATGATGAAGAGAAAGGCAGGTTAATACCCGTTTATGAGCAGGTCAATAAGGCAGTTAATGGTTATTATATTTTTTTTCCGCCACAGTATAAAATGTCAAACAAATCATATCCTTTATTGATTTTTTTACATGGAAGAGGACAGTATGGTAATGCAGAGATGGACCTCGAATTATTAACAAATGAGGGCATATTGGAAGTGATGCAATCAGGTCGGTATCCTGGAACATTCCGGGTAGATGGGATGGATAAAACAATGATTGTTGTTTGTCCTCAATTCAGATATTACCCTGGTGCTGATGAAATTGCAGGGCTGGTTGAATTTTTGATCAAAAAATATAAAGGAGATAAAAGCCAGGTCCATATTGCGGGAATGAGTGCAGGTGGACGATTGGCAGCAGAGGCAGTCGCAGAACAGCCTGACTTGTATGCTTCGTTAGTAACTTTTTCTGGCGTAGCAGTGGGTTCAGGACTTAAAAATAAATGCAGGCGTATAGTCGATGCTGAAATTCCATTGTGGATATTTCATAATGATCATGACGAATACACAAGTATTGAAACCTCTAAACTATTTATTTCTGTATTCAATTCCCTAAATCCCAAAGTGCTTCCGAGATATACCATTTTCCCAGCCTGGGGCCTATATGGTCATGATTCCTGGACTAAAGGCACTGATCCCGGATTTACAGAAAACGGCAAAAATATATATCAGTGGATGCTGCAATTTCATAAATGATGAAAAGCAATGGTATATATGTAAAAACCTGGTCAAATATGACCAGGTTTTAATTATGTAGCGGGATCGGGAGTTGAACCCGAGACCTTTGGGTTATGAATTTCAACGAGTTATTCCATAATGATTTATAATTTTACCTGTTAAAATACCTCCAAACTAATTTTTTATGAATTAAAGAATTTGCTTCTCTATTTGACCAAGAAGATTAATTTAGGAAATAATTTTTCTCATGTTAGAAATTAGATTACTAAGCCAACATTTGTACTAAAATCGGAAAAGTCTCCTAAGCTACAAATATTTATGTCATTTTAATAAAAGTGTTCAATACATCAGTTAAGAGCAAAGAAAATTATCATTGGAACAACAAGAATAAGGATAATCTTAATAATATTTTTTGAATTCGAAAACTTTTCACCTTGATGCTTGTCTAAAATCCTTTTTGAGTTTTTTTTATAATAAAATAAGTAAAGCAGTAGAAAGAAAATTATTGCTGCAAATATCAATAGGTACTTTCTACTACCATAGGATCCTTCCCAAGGTTTCACTTTATACACTTCCAAAGAACTCAAAATTAAATAGATCAACGCTAAGTGGATTGTCAAAGTAACACCTACCATGCTTGTTGCAACGAATACCGATCTAAAGCGTTTTCGCCTTTCAAAATATCGAAAAAAGAACCAAAAAACGAAATTGTACATAGTGTTTTAATTTTAGTTTGGAAGGATTCTTTCAGTCAAACTTTTTCCATCTACACTTATTGATATTAAATCAGCAACCATATATGCCGCTCCAATACCCCACCCAATGGGCCCACTTCCAATTAATATTGTTTGGGTTAGGCCAATTGCAACATCAAGATAGTGGTGAGGCTTTGTGCCATTTACTGAAGCATCAACTATTGTTGCTATAATTCCACCTCCTCCTAAAACTGTCGATCCCTTACTTGCTATTTTACCAAAGCTACGTAAACTTGAAGATGCGTCAGCTAAACGTGCAAACTCATCTGCGTTCTTTGCTCCTTTCATTGCACTCACAACTGCTCGCCTGCCGGCTTTTGCTGTTTGTTCCAATGTGCCAACCATGGTTCCTGTTGCAGCTATTGATTTACTCGCAGCGCCTTCAGCTGTCTCTGGCTCTCTCTCATTTTTTTTAATCCTTTTTACTAAAGTAACAGGTTTCAAATCAGATTCCGAGCCTGAATAAATCCATTCCCCATCAATATATACAAAACTTTGACCTGTTTTAAGATTAGTTGTACTTGGAGGATCTCCGGGACCATCTTGTTCACAAATACATGGAGTTCTAATAGTATATTTATCATCGCATGACTCACATAAAATGGAAGACCTGATACCATCATCACGTTTATTAGCTTCATAATTATACATCCCATCCGGATCAATATATCGTATTGGATTATCATACCCGTATACATAGGGACTCCATTTTCTACTTAATTCAGATATAGGATCGAGAACATGCCATCTTCCAATTTGAGCATCGTACATTCTTGCTCCATAGTCATACCATTCTAGTCCAGAGCCATCATTAAATTCATTTTCTTGCTTTTCTTTTCCATTGTATTCGTACGAATTATTTACAGAGCCTATTGCTTTGGAGCTTATTCCTGCCATTGTCAGGCCAAAAGGATAATAATGGGTTTCCTCTAAAATTGGACCTCTCTCATGCGAGAACAATAAATTATCAAAATATACAAGTTCATCACTTTCATTGCTTATATAAACGTACGCGTAACCATTTTTCTTAACTTGTACAGCATTAGAGCCAAATTTATCAATTGTTTTTTTACCTGTGGTACTACTTACTTGGACAACATAACTATTAACGTTATCAAATTTAAATCTTTCATCAAAAAGAAGTACATGTAGATATGCTTTAGGTGCTGTCCCCCCTGTGCCATTTTCTGAGCTGAAAAAGTTAGTAACATCCGAGCTAGTACTTAATCCGTTAGTAATTAATGAAGCCTGACTTTTTAATGCTCCGCTTGGCACTGCAGTATTACTTAAGGCACCAAATAAACTTGCAATTAGACTATTTAGACCATTAGCCCCCGTGTTATTTGGTGTACCAACATTATGATAATAATCAACTCTTACATGTAATCTATCACCACTCATAACTTTTACCAATTTGGTAGCTCCTATGGATCCTGTACTCTTCCTTAGTAACTGCACAAATGATCCGTTTGCCGTTGCGTCACCAAATGCACCCGGTCTGCTAACTCTAGAGGAAATCACATTAATCGATTGACCACTAGCATTCTCCCAATAATTGTTTTGATCAGTAATTGACTGACTACCGGATGTGCCCTCAAAAGTTAAAGCAGGATATTGATCAAGCTTTTGCTCTTCAGTCAAAACCATTCTGACATTACCCAAATTGTCTTTTAAAAAGTAATCATATACGAAAGAAGTTGAATTGGGTATT
>JAKACS010000333.1 GCA_021821235.1 Bacillota bacterium | reverse complement strand
GGAAGCTGCAGAAGTAGCACTTGGAACGCCAATTCATATTTTAAAATAATTTTCGAAAAAAGGCCTTTCCTTTAAAAACGGAAAGGCCTTTTTTTCGATTTGCAAAAATAACTTTGAAGGGACAAACATATAGATAGGATTAGAATACCTTTTCGATTTGGTGGTGGTACTGGTGAAAATGTATGTCATTATAATTCTTCAGTTTATGATCTGGAGCGCATACACGTTGATTGAATGGCTATCAAGCCGCGACCAACTGGTATATAAAGTACTGATGTTTTTTGTTTTTTTCTATTTGGCTTTTTTGCTTGGCCGGAAAATGACAGATTCAACGGCAAAAGCGCTGTTTGTCACCACATTGAGCCTCGCCATTTACACTTCTTTTCATTTCACACTGCTCTATTTTGGCGGTTCATTTAAATCCTAAGTGATTTCAATCCGTAAATATGCTTTGCACGTGCCGATTTGTTTTTACTTTTCTAAAGTGTAGGCGAAAAAACATATTCATTTGAAAAAAAGCCCAGAACGGAGCTTTGTTATTTTCGCGGATAGTAATACATAATTCTTCCGTTGAACAGATGGAGTTCACCTTGCAGTTTTTTTGCGAGAAATTTGCAAAATTCATTTGCTTTTCCTTTATCGCCATATGTAGCGTATTCAGGCAAAGTAATCTGAATATATACCCGTTTTGTTCCAGCTTCTGTTTCTTCCTGATCAATACCAATTAAAATAGCGTTGTAACGGTCGTTTGTCGCCGATAAATAAAACCATTTTCCTTTTCCTTTTTCTGTCTCATTGATTTCGTACGGGAAGGAAGACCCTTCATAATTCCAATTTACCTGATCACCTGTCTTGGCAGTGATTTCTTTGTAGTAGTGGAAAAAATCCTTTACTTCGTCGAGTGTAACCGTTTGCTTTGAAGATGAAGGAACTAGCTTAATATAGGCTGTCTCCGCCATTTCATTTCCCCCTTATGGATCCAATATCTATCACATTCTTATTCTAGCATTGGAAAAAGAAAAATGACAACTATCTGAACAAATGGTTTAGTAATTGTTATTTTTCATAAAAAAGGGTATAATAAAGTTCTAAATATTCCAATAAAAGGAGGCGCCCAGATGGACTTATTCGAAAAGTTATACGATGAGCATGAAAATGTCAAAGTAAGATTTGTTGGATTTACAACAGATGATACCCGCTATGATTTTGGAATTGTTTACACAAGCATGTTTTTTGGCAAACCACTTATTGTCTGTATGCAAACAGGCCGTTCAACACTCCTCGATCCTAAGGATATTGAAGATTTAGACCATCTACAGAATGTATTCCGAATTAGGGAAAAGCATCAAGCAGCGGATTTAGCAGAATTTTTCCGCGAAAACCTTCCGTCCATCCCTTTTGTCACCCAATATGAATAAAGAAAAAAAAGCAGATTCTTCCGGGTCTGCTTTTTATGTTGCCTTGATAAGGTGTTTTTTAATAATGTTATACAATTTAAGCTTGAAAATTCAAATGTGTTATATTATTATAGAATTAAAGTTAAATAAAGCGTTTACAATAGTATGATCATTTACGAAGAAAAGGGGAATGAGAAGATGGGTACAATTGTATGCCAGGCTTGCAACTCTACGATTGATCATTTTGAAGATGAAAAAGTCACGGTGCTTTACTCAAGATGCAGTTGCCATCACTGCCAGAATCAAGAAGGCGATAAAAATAAAAACTAAACAATTTAATCGAAAAAAACAGGATCCGCTTTGGATCCTGTTTTCTATCTGATTGCTTTATATTCTTTAATAACATGGATCGTTCTTAATTCATCGTCTTCGGGTCCTTGGACGGGCAGTCCAGCTTCAAGGTTTTTCCGAATGTAATGCAAATTTTCCTTTGTAATGATTTCTCCTGGTATAAAAATCGGTATTCCCGGCGGATAGACCATCACAAATTCGGCAATAATTCTTCCTTCTGATTCCTCAAAGGGAATGACTTCCGTTTCTGCATAAAAGGCATCGCGCGGTGTAAGAGCCAAAACCGGGATGTCTGGCAAAAGGACTTGTAGCGGTTCTGTTTTTTCGCTCCGGTGTTCGCATTCGTCGGCGAGATCTTTTAGGGCTTTGACGAGCAAATCCCCTTCTGTTTCCGTATCACCGAAAGTAATAATGCAAAGAATGTTGTAAAGATCAGATAATTCAACTTCAATATTGTATTTTTCTCTCAGCCATTTTTCCACATCATAGCCTGTCAGACCTAGATCTTTCACAGAGATGATTAATTTTGTCGGGTCATAATCAAAGGTTGCCTTCGAGCCAAGAATTTCTTCGCCGACACAGTAAAGATGGTCAATTTGGTTAATGCGCTTGCGAATGGACTGAGCGAGTTGAATCGTTTTATCAATCAACTCGCTGCCTTCGGTCGCCAGGCGTTTTCTGGCAACATCCAAAGAGGCAAGCAACAAATAGGAAGTAGATGTTGTTGTCATCATGCTTAAGATCGACTGCACATGTTTGGCAGAAACAAGGCCTTCGCGAACGTTAAGAATCGAACTTTGGGTCAACGAACCGCCAAGTTTATGAACACTTGTTGCTGCCATGTCCGCCCCTGCCTGCATCGCGGATAGCGGCAGTTTTTCATGAAAATGAATATGAACACCATGGGCTTCATCAACTAAAACGGGTATCCTATGTGCATGAGAAATTTCTACGATTTTCTTTAAATCGGCTGAAATGCCAAAGTAGGTTGGATTAATAACGAGGACTGCTTTGGCATCCGGATGCTGAGCCAGCGCTTTTTCTACAGCATCCGTCGTAATTCCGTGTGAAATTCCGAGCTTTTCATCAATTTCGGGATGGATAAATACAGGGATGGCTCCGGAAAAGACAATCGCTGACATGACCGATTTATGCACATTTCTTGGAACGATGATTTTATCATCAGGCCCGCATACTGCCATTACCATTGCCATAATCGCTCCGCTTGTTCCTTGGACAGAAAAAAAGGTATGATCGGCTCCGAAAGCTTCAGCAGCAAGAACTTGTGCTTGTTTGATGATTCCTTTCGGCTGGTGCAGGTCATCAAGCGGCCCAATATTAATAAGATCGATAGAGAGGGCGTTGTCGCCAATAAAATCTCTGAATTCTGGATCAATTCCAGCTCCTTTTTTATGTCCGGGAATATGAAACTGAACAGGATTTTTTTTTGCATGTTCACGTAAACCGCTAAATAACGGTGTGTTGAATTGAGACAATGTTTTGTAACACCTCTTTATTTTATAATCGCGTAATTATTTATTTAAAAACCAAAAAACAAACAAATGAAATTATAGCATTTTTACGCTTTTGTGCATAGAAAATTGGTATCTTTTATTTACTCAGGAGATTTGGTTGCAATTAGTTTTTCTTTTTAAAAGGATTCTTACGCTTTAAAACCGAAATTACTACTGTAATCATCCAACAAGGGGGAGAAAGAATGAACTGGGAAACAAGGGTGTCAAAATTGCTGGGAATTCGCTATCCAATCATTCAAGGAGGGCTTGCCCACCTCGCCTATTCCGAGCTTGCGGCCGCCGTCTCGAATGCAGGTGGGCTTGGCCAAATCACGGCCATGTCTCTAGGTGAACCCGAACTGCTGCGCAAGGAAATACAAAAAGTAAAAACATTAACGAATCATCCATTTGGAGTTAATTTCGCCATCGGTCAGCATGGCAGAGCATTTCAAGATTTTCTTGAAATTGCGCTTGAAGAAGAGGTTCCGGTGATTACGATGACCGGTGGAAATCCTGCACCAATTTTTGAACAATTGAAAGGGACGAAAGTGAAAAAGCTTGTTCTAGTTGCTGCCAAAAGACAGGCGATAAAAGCAGAAGAATTGGGAGCGGATGCCGTGATGGTTGTCGGCCAGGAAGGAGGCGGCCATTTAGGCAGGGACGATGTTGGGACAATGGTGCTCATTCCTAAAGTGGTCGACTCTGTTTCCATTCCGGTGATTGCCTCAGGAGGGATTGGGGATGGTCGGGGACTGATGGCCGCTCTTAGTTTAGGTGCTGAAGGAATTGAAATGGGAACTAGGTTTATAGCGACAAAAGAATGTGTTCATGCCTGTGATGCCTATAAGAAGAAGCTGATTAGCGGGTCTGAAACAGATACCGTTGTTATCAAACGTTCTCTTGGCGCACCGGCTAGAGCCATCGCCGGCCGCTGGACTGAAAAAATACTTGAAATCGAGAAAAATGGCGGCACTTATAAGGATCTTCGCTCATTCATCAGCGGTGGGGCAAATAAACGCTATATTTATGACGGCAAGGAGGATGAAGGTTTTGCCTGGGCAGGGCAAGTAATGGGGCTGATCAGCGATGTCCCACCGGTGGCCGAATTACTTTCACGGATGATAGCGGAAGCTGAGCGGATCCGAATAAACTGGGGCAGGTGATATTCTTGCATTAGCGATGATTTAACGGTAAATTGGGTGTTGGAGTAAACAAAAGCAGGTGAACGAGATGGAATATCAATATCCAATTGATTACAGCTGGACAACTAAGGAAATCGTTGATGTCATCCACTTTTTCGAGGCGATTGAATCAGCATATGAAAATGGAATTCAGCGGGAAGCGCTGATGACAGCATATCGCCGGTTTAAAGATATTGTTCCAAGCAAAGCGGAAGAGAAGAAGCTATGCAGCGAGTTTGAAGAAATCAGTGGCTATTCGGCCTACCACGCCGTTAAAAAAGCAAAGGAAGCGGCAGCTGAAGAAAAAATTCTAATGAAATGAAAGCAGGCGCTCCTAAAAAGTGAGCGCCTGTAATTTGCTGCAAATCTTCCTGGGTTGGGTGATTGTCTGCAACCAAGGAAACGCAGTTTAATAAACTTCTTCATCCCTAAAGATTTTACAAAGCCATTAAGTATAATGGAA